>JBLMXA010000744.1:0-3486 GCA_050257515.1 Acidobacteriota bacterium
CCACGGCCGCCGCCGCCGCCGCCGCCGCGTCACGATCGCGACCGCGACCGCGACCACCGGCGCTGACCACGCGCGTATCATGGAGGCATGGAGGGTGACGACGCCGCGGCCACGGTCCTCGACCGGCCGGCCAGCCGCGCGGCCGGTAGTGCGCGTATTGATGGGGTCTGTCGACGCGCATCAGCACCGGAGGCGGCGGCGCGTAGGCCCAGCCGCCCGTGTAGTACGTCGACCGGTACCAGCTGTTGCCGTAGTAACGCCAGTAGAAGCCGTCGACGAAGAAGATCGGCTCGTTCCAGTCCGCGATCACCTGCACGCCCGGCTGGACGTAGACGAGGTCGGGACCATAGGTGGCCGGCGCGACGGCGACGCCGTATTCGGCAGCGCATCCGGCCATCAGCAACGTGCCGAGGACAGTGGCGAGAAGATGTGTCCGCATGGCGCCTCGATCGAGAGCATCGCGCGTGCCGTCGCTATGGCGTGAAAACGCGATCGGTCTGCGCATAGACTGCGTGCCATGGCACGCATCACCGTCGAACGTTCCGGTTCCATCGCGACCTTGTGGCTCGACCGCGCCGACAAGCGCAACGCGATGGACGAGCTGATGATGAAGGAGCTCGCCGCCGCGCTCGACGAGGTAGGAGGAGATCGCGCGGTGCGCGTGGTCGTCCTGCGCGGCCGCGGGCCGGTGTTCTCGGCCGGCATCGATCACTCGCTGCTCGTCGGCGTCGCCGGCGCGACGCAGCAGTCGCCTTTCTTGCACCTGCACTACCAGCTCCAGGACGTGTTCCATCGCATCGCGCGCCTGCACCAGCCGGTGATCGCGGCGCTGCACGGCACGTGCATCGGCATGGCGCTCGAGCTCGCGCTCGCGTGCGACCTGCGGGTCGCGAGCGAGGACTGCGTGCTCGGCCTGCCCGAGATCGCGGTCGGGATCGTGCCCGACGTCGGCGGCACGACGCGGCTCGTGCGCGCGATCGGCGAGCCACGCGCGCGCGACCTCGTGCTGACCGGGCGCATGATCAAGGCGCGCACGGCCGAGCGCTACGGCCTCGTCCACGACGTCTGCCCCGACGCGAGCACGCTCGCGCAGCGCGCGCTCGCCCGCGCCGAGCAGCTCGCGGCGCACCCGCCGGCCGCGCTCGGGCTCGCGAAGGCGCTGTGCCTCGCGTCCGCCGACAGCGATGCGGCGACGAGCTTCCGGCTCGAGGGCATCGTGCAGCAGGCCCTGCTCGCCCAGCCCGATCTCGCGACGCGGTTCCCGACCGCGCTCGCGTTCATCAAGGCACAGATCGCCGCGGCGGAGTGACATTTGGGCAAACCGCCGCGCGTGCCAGGCGCGTAACGCCGCGTGCTCCCGCGAGATCGTGGCGGGCACGCCGGTTGCTCCATCTCGCGCGTGCGCGCGCGTCTTGCCGACATCGCCATACTCGCGGTCGCGCTCGCGGCCACGAACGGCCGCACGACGACGCCCGCGCCCGCGCCCGCCGCGCCTGCGGTCGCCGCGGACGTGCCGCACCCCCAGCTGTTCGCGGAGGAGGCGGCGCACGGACTGGTCGTGCGGGTCGTCGCCGATGGCAAGCCCGCCGCCGGCGCCGAGGTCTCGCTCGCCGACGGCGGCGATGACCTGCCGCGCGTGCTGCGCAGCGATCGCGAGGGGGTCGTGCGGATCGACGAGCTCGCGCCGGGGGCGTACGAGCTGTGGGCGACGGCCGACGGCCTCGCGTCGCCGGTCGCGCGGATCGGCGACACCGACGCGCCGATCGAGCTCGCGCTCGCGCCGGCGTCGAGCGTGCACGGCCACGCGGTCGCCGACGCCGCGCAGGTGAGCGGCGGCAGCGTGCAGCTCGTCCCGCTCGACGGCGACCGCGCGGTGCGCACGATCGCGCTCGGCGAAGACGGCTCGCTCGCGATCGCCGGGCTGCCGTACGGCCGGTGGCGCGTCGAGGCGAGCGCGCCGGGGTTCGTGCAGCCCGGCCCGCAGATCGTCGACATCGATGCGCGCGACACGACGCTCGATGTCCACCTCGTGCGCGCCGGCAATGTCACCGGCACGGTCGTCGACTCGCACGGCAACCCGGTCGCGAACGCGACGATCGTGCTCGCGGAGCAGACGCGCGCGGTGCCACCGCAGCGGCCACTCGAGCTCGCGGCGACGGGCCTGCGCTGGGTGCACCCGCTCGCGGGGGCGCGGTTCTTGCCGGTGATCGACGACGCGCGGTTCGGCGCGCCGCGTCCCGGCCCGCGCCCGGCGGAGTGCGGCCGCGGCCACTGCGGCATCGACATCGGCAGCGAGCGCGGCAGCACCGTGCACGCCGCCGCCGACGGCGAGATCGCCGCGGTGTTCGCCGAGCCGAAGACCGAGGCGGGCCGTGTCGTCGTGATCCATCACGGCCGCGGCCTCAGGTCGTACTACATGCACCTCGACGAGATCCGCCCCGGCCTCGAGGTCGGCCAGGCGATCCACGCCGGCGATCCCGTCGGCACGCTCGGCTCGACCGGGTTCTCGCGGCCGCTGCCGCACCTGCACTTCGCGATCACGTACGAGGCCGGCGGCCGGACGTGGTACCTCGATCCCGAGCCGATCGTGCGGCAGGCCGTCGTGATGGCGGCGCCGCGCGCGATCACGCCGGCCGACGCCACCGCGGCGCCCGCGCAGCTCGCGGCGACGCCGGTGCTGCACCGGATCACGACCGACGACCAGGGGCAGTTCCGCGTCGAGGGCGTCGCGCCCGGCACGTATGCCGCCGGCGCGTTCGCCAGCGACTTCGCGCCCGGCTCGAGCGCGCCGTTCGTGGTGACGAGCGGCGACGACACGACCGGCGTCGTCGTCACGATGAGCGCGGGCATGGTCGTCGAGGGCCGCGTGCTCGGCCCGTACGGCCCGCTCGATGGCGCGACGCTGATGGCGAGCGCGGGCTTCGGCGAGACCGCTCACAAGGTCGCGATGACCTCGACCGATCGCCACGGCGAGTTCACGCTGCGCGCGCTCGGCGGCAAGATCACGCTCGCGGTCAGCGCGCCCGGTTACGGCGAGCTCGAGCGCACGATCACGCTCGACGGCGGCTCGCACCGGCGCGAGGACTTCACGCTCGTGATCGAGAACGCGCAGCTGCGCGGCCAGGTGCTCGCGCCCGAGGGCGGCGCCGCGGCCGGCGTCGTGGTGCGCGTCGTCGACGGGCCGACCCACCGCTCGGGCGTCACCGACGCGCAGGGCCGGTTCGCGATCGACCACGTCGCGAGCGGCCACTACACGCTCGAGCTCGCGGGCGCCGACACGCCGGCCAAGCGCGTCGCCGCCGACAGCGACCGGTGGACCGAGATCCGGCTCGAGGCCGGCGGCGCGCTGCGCTGCCTCGTGCGCGACGCGCAGAGCGGCTCGCCGGTCGCCGGCGCGCGCGTCGAGCTCACCGGCGCCGCGGGCCAGCTCGTGCGGCGCGCCGCCGACGCGCACGGGCTCGTCGAGCTGCGCGGGCTCGCCGCCGG
>JBLMXA010000745.1:0-3926 GCA_050257515.1 Acidobacteriota bacterium
AGGTGCCGTTGCGGCTGCCGAGGTCGCGCAGCTGCAGCCCCTGCGCGGTCACGCGCAGCGCGCAGTGGTGGCGCGACACCGACGGATCGGTGAGCCGCAGCTCGTTGCCCTCGTTCGTGCCGATCGACAGCTCGTCCGACTGCGACAGCACGCGGGCATCGCGATCCGAGCCGTCGACGACGGTCACCGCGAACTGGCGCACCAGCACGGTCGCACCGCGAACACCCACCGTCGTCGACGTCATGACACGTCTCCACGATAGCTCAGCTCCTGAAGCGGCGCGCGTCGATTCGGTGCTTGCGCATCAGCTCGAAGAACGCGCGCTCGAACCGCGCGACGACGTCGCGCTTGGCCTGGCCGAACGTGCGCGGCGGCTCCTCGCTCGGCATGGGCGACAGCAGCGGCAGATCGCCGGCCTCGATCGGGCGCGCGAGCTGGATGCAGGTCAGGTAGCGGATGCAGACATCCCGCGCATGGCGCGATCTGATGCGGGAGTGTGGCAGAACGCCAGGGCTCACCCTGCTGCGAAATACATCACCTCGCGACCCTCACGAGCTGGCCGCGGAACGGATAGCTCTCCGTCGTGATCGTCTCGACATAGACGCACGAGTCGTCGATCGCGAGCTGCATCGGCGATCGGATCGCCACGACCTCCTCGGGCTGCCCGCCGGGCACGAGCTTCATGAGCTTGCCGTCCGCCGCCGCCGGGCCGAAGTCGCTCCAGTACACCGCGCGCTCGTCGCCGACGATCCAGATCGGCTCGGACTGATCCGATGCGACGACGACCGGCGCGCCACCGGCGAACGGCACGCGAACGATCTCTCCGGTAGTCTGCGCGGTCGCGTAGATGCCATCGCCGCCGGCGGCGACGAACGCCCAGTCGCGCGCAGCGGTCGTCGCGAGCACGCTGTAGGCCCCGCCGCCATGCGGCGAGGACCGCAGCTCCTCCGGTAGGGTCCCGGTCGCGTCGACGTGGAGATAGTAGGCGAGCCCCGCCGCGCCCGCGTATCCCCAGGCACTCGGTTCGGCGATCGCGAGAGGCGTGTCGGTCGCGGACTCGGTGTACAGGCCAGCCATCCCGGAGCCGTACCAGTACACGCCGGTCGCGTCTGCATCGATCCAGGCGGGGTTGTAGCTCGGCATCGCGTCGATCGTGATCGCGTTGCCACCGCCGAGCGGCTGCTTCTTGACGGAACCGGGCGCGCTCGCGGTCTGCGCGTTCGTCCAGTATACGAAGCTCGTGTCGACCGCGACGCCCTGAGTCTTGGTCTCGCCGTCGACGAGCGTCTGCGGCATGCCGCCGTGCTTATCCATCGCGAGCACGCGGCCGGATCCGGGGAGGTCCTGGCCGAAGTCGACCCAGTAGATGCGAGTCGCGTCGACCGCGAGCTGGGCGGTCGCCGACGTGTCGGCGACGAGCGTGTCGGGCGTGCAGTGTCCGGCGACGCACGTGCCGCCGCACAGCGTGCAGTCGTGACAGACCGCGCCGCAGTTGTGGTCGTCGTTCTGCAGATCGAGCACGGTGCCGCGCGCGATCGTGCACGTCGTCGCGTCGCCGGTGATCACGACGTCCGCGCCCGCGTCCGCCGCGCTCGCCCCCGAACGCGAGCCCGGACCGCAGGCGACCAGCAACATGGCCCAGGCCGCTACCCGCATGGCGGCGCCACTCATACCAGCGGTGGCGCCCTCGAATTGCGCCCACCCGTGTACGGATCGCGCCAGCTAGCGGCGAGCGCGATCTCGCAGCTCGCGCGCGGTGACGCCGAGCTCGCGGCGCAGCGCCTCGTTCATCCGCGACGACGTGCCGAAGCCGACGCGCGTCGCGATCGCCTCGAGCTTGACGTCGCTGAGCTGCAGCAGCTCGCTCGCCGCCGCGACGCGGGCGCGGCGCAGCTCGTCGGAGAACGACGTGTCGGCGCGGGCGAGCTCGCGCTGGAGCGTGCGCACGGAGACGGCGAGCTGGGTCGCGCAGGCCTCGAGGCTCGCGTCGACGAGATCGGCCGCGATCGCGGAGCGCAGGCGCGCGACCAGCGCTGCGGTGCCACGCACGGTCGTCGCGATCGCGGCCGCCTCGGCGTGCGCCGCGCGGGCGCCAGGGTGTGCGAGGAACGCGAGCGCGTCGTCGAGCGTCGACGCGAAGCGAAACCGATGGGTTGGCGCGAGCAGAGGCAGCGCGCCGGCGATCAGGATGCCGGCGACGCCCTCGGGAACGATCACCGCCTGCGCCGCGATCCGCGGCGACCACTTCGGCAGCCACTCGCGCGCGAGCTCGATGAAGCCGACCATGACGTCGGTATCGACGCGTTCGATGTCGTGGCAGTCCATCAGCACGCAGCCAGTCGGCGCGAGCGACGGGTGGCGGATGAAGTCCATCAGCGCGATCATCTCGCGCACGTCGCGATCGTCGGTCACGCCCCACTGCAGCGAGCCCGCGAGGTCCGGTGCGGCACACCAGATCAGGTACGTCGCCCCGGCGACACAGCTGCCGATCGGCGCGCGCTGGAACTCGCGGGGATCGGCCACCAGCTTCACACCTCGACGGTAGGACAAATTTGTCCGCGTGGGCAGGACAGGAACGTCTCACCTGTCCGGCGCTCGCCACGGCAGCTCGCCGACCTGGCCGTGGCCCGGTCCTTGCTCGAGTGCGCCGGTGTGCCGAACTACGAGGCCATCGGTGACGTCTCGAGGACGCTCGAGACGTTCCTGACCGCGCAGCTCGCCGCGCTCGCGCCGCCGCCGCCGGCACCCTTGGCGCAGCTCCACGATCTCGTCACGCCGCCGAGCGGCACACCGCCGGTCCTGACGCTGTTCCTCTACGACATCGTCGAGGACGGCAGCGCGCCGATGTGCCCGGCGTCGTCGAGGAGATCGTGCAGCTCGACCTCACAGGCGCCGGCATCGTCGCCGCGGCGCTGCGCGCGGCGCAGGCCGACGCCCCCGCGATCACCGCGAGCGACCTCGTGTTCGGCATCGCGCGCCAGTTCCAGCGCGAGTCGCGGCTGCTCACGCCGACCGATCTCGGCCGCTACGGCGAGCACCTGCGCTGCTGATCACTTGGCCGCGCTGCCCGAGCCCGCGGCGAGCTTCGCCTCGTCCGCGGCCTCCTCCTGCTCGTCCTTCTCGGCGGTCTGCACGTCCTGCGCGAGCACCTTGTCGGCCTCGGCGAGATCCTTCTCGGCCTGCTCGGGCGTGTCGGTCTTGAGCTTGTCGGGCAGCTTCGCGAGCACGTCCTGCGCCGAGTCGAGCGTGCTCTTGTTGTCGGCGAGCAGCTTGGTGAGCTGATCGGCGCCCGGCACGTTGACCGGCAGATCCTTCGCGTGCGCCGCGAGATCGGGCAGCTTCTTCGACAGATCGGCGAGCTTGGGCGAGTACTTGGCCGCGAGCGCGGTCGCCTTGTCCTTGTACTTGGACAGGTCCGCGGCCTTCTTGCAGCCGGCCGCGGAGACGAGAACCAGCAGGAGCGCGAGCTTGGTCACGCCGCGAACGTATCGCGCTTCGGATCGCGGCGCGAGAGCTCCGCGCGCACGCGCTCGCCGAGCTCGCTCGTCGACAGCTTGCGGTCGCCGGCGGCGATCGCGATGTCGGCGGTGCGCGCGCCGTCGGCGATCACGCGGTGCACGGCCGCCTCGACCGCGTCGGCCTCGTCGGCCAGGCCGAGCGAGTGGCGCAGCAGCAGCGCGGCCGACAGGATCGTGCCGATCGGGTTCGCGATGCCCTTGCCCGCGATGTCGGGCGCCGAGCCGTGGATCGGCTCGTAGAGGCCGCGGTGGCCGCTGCCGAGCGACGCGCTGGGCAGCATGCCGAGCGAGCCGGCGAGCACCGCCGCCTCGTCGGTGAGGATGTCGCCGAACATGTTCTCGGTGACGACGACGTCGAACGAGCGCGCGTGCGTGATCAGGCGCATCGCGCACGAGTCGACGAGCTGG
>JBLMXA010000746.1:0-3878 GCA_050257515.1 Acidobacteriota bacterium
CCGGGCCGCTGGAATCATGGCACGGGCTCTGCTTTCGTCCCTCCGTCATGACGCCTCGCCTTGCCATCGCGCTCACCTTGTTCGCGGCTGCTCCGGCGCTCGCGCAGCCCGCGCCGAAGACGCCGCCGCCGAAGGCCGCGCCCGCCGCCGCCGTCGACGACATGGCTGCGTTCGAGAAGGATCTCGACGCGCTGTTCGTGCGAGGCGGGCTGACGGCCGACCAGGCCGCGTTGCGCGCCGGCGCCGCATCACCGACGGTGCGCCGCAAGGTCGCGGAGGTCGACGCCGCGATCGCGCAGGCGTTGCAGGCCGAGCTGCAGCGCGTGCCGCAGCTCCGCGCGAGCGCGAGCTACACGCGCTACTCGTACATCGCGCCGGTGATCATCCCGTTCGGCGGGATGAACTTCGAGATCCCGTTCCTGCAGAACAGCTACGACGCGCAGGCGACGCTCGTCGTGCCGCTGTCGGACTACGTCGTGCGCTACCCCAAGCTCGTCGACGCGGCGCACCTCGGCGAGGAGGTCGCGCGCGTCAGCAAGCGGTCGGCCGAGGTGTCCGCCGGCGAGGACGCGCGGCTCGCGTACTACGAGTGGGTGCGCGCGAAGCTGCAGGTGCTGATCGCGCAGCGCCAGCTCGCGCAGGTGCAGGCGACGCTCGCGCAGGAGAAGGCGATGCTCGACGTCCAGCGGATCTCGAAGGCCGACTACCTGCGCATCGAGTCGCAGGAGGCGCAGGCCGAGCAGGTGCTCGACCAGCTCGCGAACCTCGCCGACCTGCGCGAGGAGCAGCTGCGCCTGATGATCGGCGCGCCCGACGGCGAGAAGCTCGCGGTCGGCGAGGACATCCGCGCCGAGCTCGCGGTGCCGCAGATCGGCACGCTCGACGAGATGATCCGCCGCGCGCAGGAGCGCCGGCTCGATTTCCGCGTGCTCGACGTCGGCATCGCGGCCAAGGACAAGCAGCGCCAGGCCGAGCGCGCGACCGGCTACCCGCGGCTGTCCGCGACCGCGACCGTCGAGGACGCGCGCCCGAACCCGCGGTTCTTTCCGCAGAGCGACACGTTCAAGACGACGTGGGTCGCCGGCCTGTCGGTGAGCTGGCAGCTCGGCGATACGCTGAACGCCGAGACCAACACGCGGCGGCTCGTCGCCGAGACCGATCAGCTGCGTGCCGACCGCGAGAGCCTGTACCGCGGCACCCGCATCGAGGTGCTGTCGGCGCTGCAGGCGGTCCAGCTCGCGGCCCACGCGCTGCAGACCTCGCAGAAAGGGCTGGCCGCCGCCGAGGAGGGCTACCGGGTCCGCAAGGAGCTGCTCGCCGCCGAGCGCGCGACCGCCGTCGAGCTGGTCGATGCCGAGACCGATCTGACGCGCGCGCGGATCACCGCGCTCAACGCGCGCGTCGATCTGCGCGTCGCGCTCGCCCAGCTCGGTCACGCGATCGGCGACGACGCGACGCCGGTGAAGTAGACAGCTGTAAGGGAAACCGACAGGCGGCGCCGCGCAACTATCCTTCGCGCGGCGGAACTGGCTGGCAGGGGTCGTGCATCGTAGCCTGCGAACATGCGTGGGCTAGCCGGGATCCTAGGACTCGTCGCGTTCGTGACCGTCGGCTGCAAGCGCGGCGGCGACGCCGGGCAGGGCAGCGCGAAGCCGCCCGCCGCACCGCCGATCAAGGTGGCGACGGTCGTCGCGACCGAAGGGCCGGCGCCGGACGTGCTCACGCTGACCGGCACGGTCGCTGCGGACCAGCGCTCCGACGTCACCGCGGACACCCAGGGCAAGGTCGTCAACGTGATGATCGAGCGCGGCCAGCGCGTGAAGCTCGGCCAGCCGGTCGTCCAGCTCGACGTCCGCAGCGCCGCGCTCGGCGCGCGCGAGGCGCAGGCCAACCTCGAGGCGGCGCGCGCGCAGAAGCAGCTCGCCGAAGAGGAGTGCAGGCGCACGAAGACGCTGCTCGAGAAGGGCGCGATCACGCAGTCCGAGTACGACCGCCAGAGCACGCAGTGCACCGCGGCGCTGCAGTCGGTGTCCGCCGCGCAGGCGCGCACCGAGATGATGGCGAAATCGGTCAGCGACGGCCTCGTCCGCGCGCCGTTCGACGGCGTCGTGTCCGAGCGCATGATCTCGCCGGGCGAGTGGGTCGCGCCGGGCAAGCCGCTGTTCACGCTCGTCAAGGACGATCCGCTGAAGATCGAGCTCAGCGTGCCCGAGGCCGCGGTGCAGGCGATCCACGAGGGCGAGCGCGTCGAGCTGCGCTCGGTCGCGTATCCCGACAAGACGTATCAGGCGTCGGTGACGCGCATGGGCGCCGAGATCGGCCGCACGCGCTCGCTGATCGTCGAGGCGCAGATCGAGCGCGAAGCCTCCCCCACGGGGGACAAGGGCAGCGATCTCGTCCCCGGCATGTTCGCCGAGGCGCACGTCGTCATCGGCCAGACCAACCGCGTCGTGCTGCCGAAGACCGCGGTCGTCCGCCGCGGCAAGCTGTGGCACGCGTTCGTCGTCAAGAACGGCGAGGCCGAGGATCACATCGTCCAGGTCGCGATGGGGCCGTCTCCCGAGCAGGTGGCCATCGAGCAGGGCGTCGACAAGGGCGACAAGGTCGTCGCGCCGGTGCCCGACACGCTCGTCGACGGATCCAAGGTGGCGGAGTAAGCCATGCAATGGCTCGCCAACGTCTGCGTGCGAAGACCGGTGTTCGCATCGGTGATGATCCTCGTGTTCGTCGTCGTCGGCGCCGTCGGCTACTCGCGGCTCGGCGTCGACAAGTTCCCGAAGGTCGACTTCCCGATGGTGCTGATCACGACGCCGTACAGCGGCGCGTCGCCCGCGGCGGTCGAGTCCGACGTCACCGAGAAGATCGAGGAGGCCGTCAACACGGTCAGCGGGCTCGACACGCTGACGTCGTTCTCGAGCGAGGGCGTGTCGCTGGTGATGGCGCAGTTCGAGCTCGAGGTCGACGTCGACAAGGCCGCGAACGACGTCAACGAGAAGATCGGCACCGTGCTGCGCGACCTGCCGCCGGGCCTGCGCCCCGAGGTCAAGAAGGCGGATCCGGACTCCGCGCCCGTGATCGTGCTGTCGGTCAAGGGACCCAGCGGCGTCTCGATCCGCGACCTCAGCCGGTTCGCCGACAAGTCGGTCAAGAGCCGGATCGAGCGCCTGAGCGGCGTCGGCCAGGTCGTGATCCTCGGCAAGCAGGATCGCCAGATCAACGTCAAGCTCGATCCGATCCGGCTCGCTGCCGCGGGCGTCTCGGCGCTCGAGGTCCAGCGCGCGATCGCGACCGGCAACGTCAACGTGCCGGGCGGCCGCATCGAGATGGGCCCGACGAACGCGACCCTGCGCGTCGAGAACCGCGCGACGACCGCCGACCAGATCGGCCAGATGGTCGTGCGGCAGACCGGCGAGCACGGCGTGCGCGTGCGCGACGTCGCCGACGTCGAGGACGGCGTGGAGGACGCCGACACCGCCGCGGTCCGTAACGGCGTGCCGGCGATCGCGCTCGCCGTACGCAAGCAGAGCGGCACGAACACCGTCGCGGTCGTCGACGCGGTGAACTCCGCGGTCGCGTCGCTCGGCAAGAGCATGCCGGAGGGCTACTCGGTCGACGTCGTGCGCGACAACTCGGTGCAGATCCGCGCGTCGGCGTCGCAGGTGCTCGAGCACCTGGTGCTCGGCGCGCTGCTCGCGGCGCTCGTCGTGCTCGTGTTCCTCGGCAGCTTCCGCTCGACGATCATCGCGGCGATCGCGATCCCGGTGTCGATCATCTCGACGTTCGGCCTGATGATGATCGCGCACTTCACGCTGAACCTCATGACGCTGCTCGCGCTCGCGCTCGCGGTCGGCATCGTGATCGACGACGCGATCGTCGTG
>JBLMXA010000747.1:0-5192 GCA_050257515.1 Acidobacteriota bacterium
GCGGCCTCGACGATGCGACGGCCGACCGCCCAGCTGCCGGTGAACGCCAAGCCGCGCAGGCTCGGCTCGGCGACCATCGCCGCGCCGACCTCGCCGGCGCCGACGACGACGTTCAGCACCCCCGCGGGCAGGCGCGCCTCGCGGGCTATTTCTGCGTAGCGCTGGCCGCACAGCGGCGTGATGTCGCTCGGCTTCATCACGACCGTGTTGCCGAGCAGCAGCGCGGGGATCACGTGGGCGTGGCACAGGTGCAGCGGGAAGTTGAACGGTCCGATCACGCCGACGACGCCGAGCGGCGCGTAGCGCAGCGACTCGCCGGGCGCGACCTGGCCGGGCTTGAGGTCGCCCGCGATCGCGGCCTTGACCAGATCGAAGCGGCCGAGCAGCGTCTGGATCTCCTGCGCGGCCTCGCTGCGCAGCTTGCCGGTCTCGAGCACGATCGCGTCGGCGAGGTCCTTGCCGCGCGCGGCGATCGCCGCCTTGAACCGCTCGAGGTGTGCCGCGCGCTCGGCGATCGTCAGCTTCGCCCACGCCGGCTGCGCGGCGGCCGCCGCACCCGCGGCATCGCCGACCGCCGCCGCGGTGTAGCCGGTCTCGAACACGACCGCGCCGTCCGCTGCGGGATTTCGCGACACCAGCGCCTTGCCGGTGGGCGGGACGAACTCACCACCGATGAAGTTACCGAGGGCTTGCACTCGGTGAATAGACCACAAAACCGCCGCGTGGCCGAGTTCACGAATCGCATGGAAATTCGCGGTGCTAGACTGCCGTCATGCGGAGGATCCCGATCGCGCTCCTCGCCGCGTGCTCGGCGCACCCGCCGGGGTCTCCCGCGGACGCGGCGGCGGGTTCGATCGGAGACCGGATGCGCCGCCCCAGACGTTGACGTCGACCGCGCCCGGCTGGCAGTGCCAGCCGCTCGTCGCGACGAGCTCGGCGGCGCTGTTCGGCGCGATCGCACCGCAGACGGATCTCTCGGTCACCGCGACCTCGAGCTCGCCCACCGTGTACGTCAACGTCGAGTCGACGAGCTCAGGCCAGATCACGACCGATCCGGCCGGCGCGACCGAGGTCGCCTCGATGACGTCGTCGTCGAGCACGAGCTCGGCGTGCACGCTCGTGGCCATCGCGATCGAGCCACGCTGACCTTCGGCGTGATATCAAACGTCCTTCCGATGCCCTCGCTGGTCTTCCTCGCCGGGCCGATCGCGGGCCGTCGCTTCAAGCTGGGCGAGGGCGAGTACGTGATCGGGCGCCGCTCGGACTGCCAGATCTTCGTCCCCGACATGCGCGTGTCGCGCCAGCACGCGCGGCTGTGGAAGGACGGCGAAGGCTGGACGCTCGAGGATCTCGGGTCGAACAACGGCACGTACATCAACGGCGTGCGCCTGCAGTCCGCGACCCAGCTGCGCCACGACGACGAGATCATGATCGCGAACAACCGGATCCGCGTCGAGGCGGCGGACTTTCCGACCGAGCCGAAGATCGCGGAGAGCAACGTCACGATCGTCGACGTCACCGCGTCGTCGCTGATCAAGTCGCGCGAGGACTCGGGCTCGAGCCGGCTGCCGATCATCAGCTCGGGCATGATCAGCATCACCGACCACAAGGCGGTGCGGCTGATCGAGCGCAAGCTCGATGCGCTCCAGCAGGTGCTGCACGCGACCGCCGAGAGCGACAACGCCGAGACGCTGCTCGAGAAGCTGGTCGACGCGCTGCTCGAGCTGTTCCCGCAGGCCGAGGACGTCGGCGTGCTCGTCGAGGACGAGCGCACCGGCGAGCTGCGCGTGCAGTGCCAGCGCCATCGCCAGCAGATCGAGCGGTCCGGCGAGATCGCGCCCGGCCCGGACCAGGAGATCGACGCCCGGCGAAAGCCGTACGGCGGCGAGCTGCGCGTGCCCGCCACGATCATCCAGCACGTCATCAGCGACCGCCGCGGCGTGCTGCTCGGCGAGACCGCCGACGAGGCCGACGAGGCGATCGGCACGCGCATGGGCGCGCCGCTCATCTATCACGGCGCGCACTACGGCGTCGTCTACGTCGAGAGCCAGCAGCAGGCGTTCCGCCAGGAAGACGTCGACCTGCTGCAGGCGATCGCGAACCAGGCCGGGCTCGCGATCCACACCGCGCGCGTGCAGGCGCAGCTCGCGCGTCGCGAGCGGCTCGAGCGCGACCTCCGCGTCGCGCGCCAGATCCAGCGCTCGCTACTGCCGGCGACCGTGCCGCAGGTCGTCGGGCTGTCGTTCGCCGTCCACTACGAGCCCGCGTACCAGATCGGCGGCGACTTCTACGACTTCATCTGGCACGACCCCTCGCACCTCGGGCTCGCGGTCGGCGACGTCGCCGGCAAGGCGATCAGCGCGGCGCTCTACATGGCGCGGCTCACGAGCGAGCTGAGATCGCGCGCCGCGATCGCGCGCACGCCGGCGCGCCTGCTCCGCCGCGTCAACCAGGAGATCGCCGCGCTCGGTGACGACGGCATGTTCGCGACGCTCGTCTACTGCATCTACGATCTCGAGAGCCGGAGCCTCGTGTTCACGAACGCCGGCCACTGCACGCCGCTGCTCCGCCGCGGCGACCGCGTGTTCCCGCTGCAGGCCGAGCGCGCGCACACGCCGCCGCTCGGCGTCACGCCCGAGCTCGAGGCCGGCGAGGCGCGCGTCCAGCTCCACTCCGGCGACATGCTGATCATGGTGAGCGACGGCATCCTCGAGGCGCGCGACGCCCGCGGCAACGAGTACGGGCTGTCGCGGCTGTCCCGCCGCATCCGGACGTCGCGCGGCGGCGCCGAGGACGTCGTGAAGGCGATCCTCGCGGAGATCGACAGCCATGCCGGCGAGCAGGCCCAGGGCGACGACATGACGATCGTCGCGATGGCGATCCACCACCACCGGGCGAAGCGAAAAACCACGACATTGCCAGGCGTTACGCCGGTCGAGGCGCCGGGAACCGCGCGGCTGGCGACCGAGGGCGGCACGGTCGCCGACGAGGTCGACGACGACGAGTAGTCGCACTCGGGTGAATGTAATTCCATCGCTTGCCAAGCCCCCGCCGCGCATGCCATAAGTCCCGTCCCCGGAGCAGTGCCATGGCGAAGAAGGGTAAATCTGGACGCGAGCTGATCCGCCTCGTTTCGACGGCGGACACCGGCTTTTTCTACACGACGTCGAAGAACCGCAAGCGCACGCCCGACAAGCTCGTGCTGAAGAAGTACGACCCGGTCGTTCGCAAGCACGTCGAGTTCAAGGAATCGAAGATCTAAGGAGACGTGCGATGTCGCGCGAGTGCCAGGTCACCGGGAAGAAGCCGCTCGTCGGCTCCAACGTCAGCCACTCGAACCGCCACACCAAGCGGCGCTTCGAGATCAACCTCAAGGACAAGCGGTTCTGGCTCGAGGACGAGAAGCGGTGGATCACGATCCGCGTCTCGGCTCGCGGCATGCGCCTGATCGACAAGCTCGGGCTCCCCACCGTGATCGCGCAGATGCGCGCCCGCGGCGAGAAGATCTGAAGAGCTGAACCACAAAGGCACAAAGGCCACGAAGGTGCCGAAACAGCTCGGCCGGCTTTGTGAGCTTTGTGCCTTTGTGGTTTGTGCTTTCTCCTGCCGAGCGCCGGTGCGGCCGCACGAGCCGGCCGCGCAGGCGATGACGCTCGAGATCGGCCGTGCCGGCATGGCGCTGCGCGGAGTCGCGGGCGATGACGCCGCGGTGTACGCGGCGCTGAGCGGCGGCGGCTCGGCGACGGTCGAGGCGTACCGCGGCACGCAACGCGCGTGGCACACCGACCTGCCCGGCGATGGCGGGCCGCTCGCGGCAGGCGGCGGCGTCGTCTACGCGGCGAGTAGCGAGCGCGCGCCGCTGCGCGGCGATCCCGGCGCGCTCGTCGTCGCGCTCGACGCGGCGACCGGCGCGAAGAGGTGGCAGCTCGCGATCGACTCGACGGCGTGGGCGACGATCACGTGTGCCGCCGCGCTGCCCGACGGCGTGGTCGTCGGTGGCACGTTCGCGGGGACGCTGCGCAGCGGCTCGCGCGTCGTGTCGACCGCCGGCGAGAGCGACGGGTTCGTCGCGCGCATCGACGCGCGCGGCCAGCTCGCGTGGCTCGTGCGCCTCGGCGGCTCGGGCGCCGATGCCGTGCAGGGCGTCGCGGTGCACGGCGACGACACGATCGCGATCGCGGGCACGTTCACCGCGGGCGCCGACCTGCTCGGTTTCACGCTGCCGCCGTTCGACGAGCGCTCGCCGCTCGCCGACGCGTTCGTCGCCGAGCTCGACGCGCGCGGCACGCGGCGGTGGGCGGCGACGTTCGGCGGCGAGGCGAGCGACGCGGTCGCCGGCGTCGCGCTCGATGCCAAGGGCCGCGTCGTCGTCGCGGCGACCGCGCGCGCGACCGTCCATGTCGGCCCGGCCGAGCTCGTCGCGCAGGGCACCGCCGACGGCCTCGTCGCGTGGCTGACGCCGGAGGGCGAGAAGGGCCCGGCCCAGCTCGTCGGCGGCACCGAGTTCGACGGCACGAGCGCGGTCGCCAGCCGCGGCGAGCGCGCGTACGTCGGCGGCTTCTTCGCCGGATCGATGCAGCTCGCCGGCCGCTCGCTGTCCGCCACCGGCGGCGACGACGCCTACGTCGCCGCGGTCACGCCCGACGGCGACGTCGAGGCGGCGTGGCAGCTCGGCGGCGAGGGCCGCGAGGAGCTCGTCGGGCTCGCCGCGATCCCCGGCGGGTTCGTCGCCGGCGTCGCGCACACGGCGGCCACCGCGTTCGACGGCGGCCCTGCCCTGCCCGCGCCGGCGGATCCGATGACCGGCGCCGCGCTCGTCGTGCGCGGGCTCTAGCGGCCGCGGCGCTTGGCGTCCGCGTCGGCGCCCATCCGGTAGTCGGTCGGATCGCCGAGGTACGCGCGCTCGGTGAAGTGGAAGTCGGTCACCGCCAGCAATCGCAGCTCGCCGCGGCCGGTGTTCTGCGTCTGGTGCAGCGACCACCGCGGCACCAGCACGCTGTCACCGGCGCGCACCAAGAACACGCGATCGTCGACGACGACCTGGCCGCTGCCCTCGAGGACATGGAAGTCGCGTCGCGATCGATCGCGACCATCGGCGGAGCCACGATCGTTTTGACGGGGATTCCACTACCGGCTCGCCACTTCCGGGACTCTTCGCGTAGGCTAAGCAACACTTGCGCGAACCGTTGTCA
>JBLMXA010000748.1:0-2837 GCA_050257515.1 Acidobacteriota bacterium
GTGAGCCGCGGGGCTAATCTGTTCGACCGCGCGCGCCACGTTCTGGGGGCGCGCGAGGCGCGGCACCTGCCGCGTCCAGCCGATCTCCTCGATCGTCTTCTCCAGTCGACGCATGCTCCCCTCCTGCCAACTCCACCATAGCGCGAAAACTTCTCACATGCGGGAGGCGAGCAGCGCCGTGCCGTTTCGCAGCGGTAGCTCGATCGTGAACCGCGCTCCGCCACCGGGCGCGTCGGAGATCGTAATGCGGCCCCCATGATCGGACACGATGCGATGGACGATCGCGAGGCCTAACCCCGTGCCGCCCTTCACCTGCTTCGTCGTGAAGTACGGCGCGAACACCTTGTCCTTGAGCTCCGGAGGCACGCCCGGGCCGTTGTCCTCGACCGCGAGCAGCGCACGATCTGCGGCCGCGCGCGTGCTGACGACGATGCGGCCGCCGTCGCGATCGCCGAGCGCTTCGCGCGCGTTCTCGACGAGGTTGAGCAGCACCTGCGTCAGCTGCGCCTTGTCGGCGTCGAGCTCGGGCAGCCCGGGCGCGAGATCGAGCTCGATCTTGCCCTGGTACAGCGCGAGCGAGCTCTTCACGATCTCGTTGAGGTTGACGCGCGCCAGCTCGGGCTTGGGCATGCGCGCGAAGTCGGAGAACTCGGCGACGATCTTCTTCAGCCGGTCGGCCTCCTCGAGCACGGTCGCGGTCGACTCGTCGAGGATCTCGCCGAACTGGGGGTGCTGCTTCTTGTAGCTCTTGCGCAGCGTGTCCATCGCCATCTGGATCGGCGTCAGCGGGTTCTTGATCTCGTGCGCGAGCCGCCTGGCGATGTCCTGCCACGCGGCGATTCGTTCCGCGATGACGAGCTTCTCCTTGGAGGTCTTGAGATCCTCCATCATGAAGTTGAACGCGCTCGCGACCGCGCCGACCTCGTCCTTGCTGCGCACCGGCACGCGGTGGTCGAGATCGCCGCGCGCGGCGGCGAGCGAGCCCTCGACGAGCTGATCGAGATCGCGCGCGGTGCGGCGCGCGACGAGAAGGCCGATCAGGACGACCGCGCCGAGCGCGCCGAGCGCGAGCGCCGCCGACGTCAACGTCAGGTTCCACAGCAGGCGATCGAGCCCGCCGTCGGAGACCGCGATCTCGGCGAACGCGACCGGCTTGCCGTCGGGGCCGTTCAGCGCGACGCGCGTCGGCGGATCCTTCGCGAGCTGCGCCCAGTGGTTCGTCTTCGGCGGCAGCAGCAGCTGGCCGCTCGGCGACACGACACGCGCGTCGACCTCGAAGCGGCCGGGCCGCCGCACCCCCTGGAGCAGATCGTCGCCGACCTTGCGCGCCGCGATCAGCGCGACCGAGTAGCCGCTGTCGAACGACTGGTGCGCGGCCTCCATCACGAGGATCGTCTCCATCGCCGAGCTCGACCACACCTTCTCGCGGATGAAGTACGGCTCGCCATTGGTCAGCTTCGCGCGCGCGCGGA
Source organism: Acidobacteriota bacterium (assembly GCA_050257515.1). Lineage (GTDB taxonomy): Bacteria > Myxococcota_A > Polyangia > Haliangiales > Haliangiaceae > JABFXX01. The sequence continues at coordinate 1,473 of JBLMXA010000748.1, forward strand.
CCTCGGGCGCCGGCTCGGCCCCGATCGCGCCGCGGTCGTGCGGCGCGAGCAGCACGGTGTCGTCGCCGGCGACGCCCGGCCCGGTGACTTCGAGGATGTCGAGCGCGAGCACCCGCATCACCGAGCCGGACTGCTCGCGCAGCTCGCGCAGCTTCGGCGCGTCGAGCGTGCCCTTGACGATCTCTCGCAGCACGCGGCCGACGAACGGGTTCTCGCGGCTCGCGAGCGACGCGCCGGCCTGGCGGATCTCCTTCGTCAGGCGATCGATCTCGCGATCGAGCGCGTCCTTCGCGCTGCGCCGGGTCGCCTCGTAGTCCTCGCGCGACGACGACGCGATCACGCGCGTCGTGATCACCGCGGCGACCGAGATCGGCACGAGCGCGGCGAGCGCGAGGGTCAGCGTGAACCGCCCGCGCAGCTTCACGGCCTGGCCCTCTGCGGCGCGCCGAACAGGAACATGTCGGCGTAGCCGGGCCGGCCGCTCGCATCGAACGCGACGCCGCGGACGTCGGTGCGGTGCCACAGCCGCACCGCGCGGAACATCAGCGGCACGATCGGCTCGCGCTCGGCGAACGCTCTCGCCGCGGCCGCGGGATCGAGCATGCCCGCGGCGAGCGAGGCGAGCGGCCAGTCGTCGTTGCCGGCGGCGAATGCCGCGCCCCACCACAGGCTCGCCACGTCGACCGGCGACACGATCTGGCCGATCCACAGATCGCCCTGCCCCCTCGCCATCCGTTCGCGCAACACCTGGGCGGGCAGCGCGGTGAGCGTCGCGGCGATGCCGAGGCGATCGAGCGCGTGGACGACGCGCTCGCCGAGCTCGCGGTCGTCGGGACGCGTGTCCTCGACGAGGATCTCGAGCTTGAGCTGCGCGAGCTTGTCGGCGGCGAGCGCCGGCACGCGCTTCGCGGCGTCGGCGAGCTGCGCCTTCGCGGCGGCGAGATCGCCGGCGCGTGCCGCGCCGTCGATGGGCGTGCCGCCGGCCTCGACGGGCACCGGCACGCGCGTCGGCACCACGCGCTCGCCGGTGCCGATCGCCTCGAGCCCGCCGCGCGCGATCGCGAGATCGAGCGCGCGGCGGAACGCGCGGTCCGCGGTGATCCGCGCGTGCGCCTGGCCGAAGCCGACGTACACGAGCAGCGCCGCCGGGCCCTCGACGTCGTCGGCCTTGTACGCGGGGCGCCCGCCCGCGAACGCGGCGACGCCGCGCGCCGACACCTGCGCGTCGCCGGTCTCGAACCGGCGCGCCTCGCCGTCGGGCGTGTCGTACCAGCGCAGGACGAGCTCGACGTACGGCCGCCCCGCGAAGTGATCCTCGAACGGCGCGAGCCTCATGAGATGGCGCGCGCGGTCCCACGCCGTGAC
>JBLMXA010000749.1:0-4020 GCA_050257515.1 Acidobacteriota bacterium
GTCAGCACGACCGCGCGCTCGATCGCGTTCTCGAGCTCGCGCACGTTGCCCGGCCAGTCGTACGAGCTCAGCAGCTGCAGCGTCTCGGGCGAGAAGCTCTCGATCGTCTTTTCGTTCGACCGCGCGTAGCGCTCGAGGAAGAAGTGCGCGAGCGCCGGGATGTCGGCGCGCCTCGCGCGCAGCGGTGGCATCTCGAGCGCGACGACGTTGAGCCGGTAGAACAGATCCTCGCGGAACTTGCCCTGCGCGACCGCGTCCTGGAGGTTGCGGTTCGTCGCGGCGACGACCCGCACGTCGACCTTCAGCGTTTGCGTGCCACCGACGCGCTCGAACTCGTGCTCCTGCAAGAACCGCAGCAGCTTGACCTGGATCGACTGCGAGATCTCGCCGATCTCGTCGAGGAACAGCGTGCCGCCGTTCGCGATCTCGAAGCGGCCTTCCTTGCGCGCGACCGCGCCGGTGAACGCGCCCTTCTCGTGGCCGAACAGCTCGCTCTCGAGCAGCGACTCCGCGAGCGCCGCGCAGTGCAGCTTGACGAACGGCCCGTTCGCGCGCGGCGAGCGCTGGTGGATCGCGTTCGCGATCAGCTCCTTGCCGGTGCCGCTCTCGCCGGTGATCAGCACGGTCGCCTTGCTCGGCGCGACCTGGTCGACGACCTCGAACACGCGCTGCATCGGCGGGCTCGTGCCGACGATGTTGCCCGGCGCGACGCGATCGCGAACCCGCGCGCGCAGCTGGCGCGTCTCGCGGCGCAGCTGCTGGTTCTCGAACACCTTGTCGATCTGGATCAGCAGCTCGTCGAAGTTCAGCGGCTTGACGAGGTACTCGGCGGCGCCGGCGCGCATCGCCTCGACGGCGGTCGCGACCGCCCCGAACGCGGTCATCACGATCACCGCCGGCGGATCCTCGGACGCGCGCAGCTTGCGCACGAGCTCGATCCCGTCCATCCCCGGCATCTTGAGATCGGTGATCACGACGTGCGGCAGGAACGACTCGAACTTGCCGAGCGCCTTGAACGCATCGGCCGCGGTCTCGACCTGAAAGCCCTCGTCGGTCAGCAGCTCGCCGAGCGCCGACCGCGCGTTGGCCTCGTCATCGACCACGAGGATGCGACCACTGCGCTCCATGACAGGCACCGTAGCACTGTTCCTCTTGACAATCGGGGGTCAGCTGTCGGATAGCGCGGCTCTTACTGCCAAGGACAGGTGTCATGAAGAAGGTTTTGGGTCTGGTCCTGATGGTGCTCGCAGCGTGTGCGGCGGAGAACGCGCCGGCGACGTCGACGACCGCGGACACGCTGTCGATCGGTCAGCCGATGTTCGCGCGGATCAACTCCACGCAGAATCCGCAGCAGCCGACGCCCGCGTACTTCTATCGCATCCACTCGGTCGCGTCGTTCGACTCGGCGTTCTCCTACCAGGGCGTCACGTACCCCTACACGATGGTCGGCACGCCGCCCGCGCAGGGCGGCACGACGATCGTGCCGACGGTCGTGGTCCCGACGCGGTTCACGTTCGCCGGCGGCCTCGTGCTCGACGGCAACGACTCGGTGCCGGGCACGCTCGCCTCGCCGGTGTTCCAGACCGCGAGCTACTCGACCGGCACGACGCAGTTCGGCGATGCCGTGCAGCGCGCCGAGTTCTGGAACCAGATGAGCACGACGTACCACGTGCAGCTGGGCCGCCCGGTCGTGCAGCGCACGCTCGACGTCGCGGTGCCCGCGGATCGCGGCTTCGCGTTCCCGGTGGGCCCGGACCAGTACATCGGCTTCATCGACATCGACTGGTTCTACGGCACGGTGCGCGGGATGCTCGGGCCGGCGTGGAAGGTCGATCAGTTCCCGATCGTGCTGTCGCACAACGTGTTCCTCTACATCGGCGATCCGAGCCAGTGCTGCGTGCTCGGCTTCCACGACGCGTACCTCACCGGCTACAACCGCGTGCTCAACAAGTTCGACGCGCAGACCTGGGCGTGGGCGAGCTACAGCGATCCGGGCTTCTTCGGCCCGGTGCCGATCAGCGACGTGCACGCGCTGTCGCACGAGGTCTCGGAGTGGATGAACGATCCGTTCACGTACAACGTGGTGCCGCCGTGGCAGGGCAACCAGGCCTACGGCTGCAGCAACGCGCTCGAGACCGGCGATCCGCTCGTCGGCCACGCGTACCCGGTGACGACCGGCGGCCACACCTACTACCCGCAGACCCAGGCGCTGCTGCCGTGGTTCGAGCGGCTGTCGCCGTCGAACGCGATCGACGGTGCGTACAGCTACCCCGACGAGACCGCGCTGACGCAGCTGCCGTACGACTGCACGCTGCAGTGACGCGTCACGCGCCGAGGCCGAGCTCGCCCTTCGCGAGCTCGATCGCGTAGGCGAGGCCCAGGCGCGCGAACTTGATCGCGTGGTGCGCGTTCGCATCGCTCGTCTCGAGCGTGTCGCCGGTCGTGTGGATCTTGCGGTTCATGTCGTGCTTGCGCGACTCGAACGGCATCGACGCGGGCACGCCGTAGCGATCCCACGACGCGTGATCCGAGCACGCGTAGCCGCACGCGTCGTAGTCCCAGCTCGCGCCGACGTACGTGTCGATCAGCCGGCCGACGAACGCGTTCTGCGCGGCGTTCGTGAAGTCGCGCATCAGCCAGATGTCGGTGTCGGAGCCCTGGTAGTTCGTCATGTCGAGCTGCAGCGCGCCGACGACGTCGATGCCGCGCTTCTGGAAGTCCTTCGCGATCGACAGCGAGCCGCGCAGGCCGACCTCCTCGGCCGCGTACGCCATGATCTTGACGGTGCGCTCGGGCCGGTAGTCGTTGACGAGCAGCACGCGGGCGATCTCGTCGAGCGTGGCGATGCCGGACGCATCGTCGTCGGCGCCTGGCGCGGTCGCCGACTTGCCGCCGAACATGTTGATCGAGTCGAGGTGGCCGCCGAGCACGACGACCTGGTCGGCGCGCGTCGTGCCCGGGATCGTCAGGATCACCGACTTCTGCGCGTAGCCGTGATCGACGAGCTCGACGGTGACGTCGGGGCGCCGCGTATAGCTGCGCCAGCGCGCGCGCAGCCACTCCGACGACCACGCGCCGGTCGTCGACTGGTAGTAGCGGTTCTTGAGCGCCGACAGCTCGCGGATCGTCTGCACGATGCGCTCGCGATCGAGCGCGGGCAGCGCGGCGCGTACCTGGTCGCCGCGATCGAGCGTGTAGTCGAGCGCGGGACGGGTCGCCGCCGGCTCGAGCGCGGCGCGGGCGTCGGCGAGCGAGTCGTGCACCATGAAGCCGCCGCAGCGGTGGAATTGCTGGTGCAGCGCGGCCGACAGCGCGTCGAGCTCGGCCGGATCGATCGCGAGCACGGCGACGTCGCCGGACGTGGCGAGCACCGAGAACGTCGCGTGATCGTGTGCGGCGATCGCCTGCGCGGTCGTCACCGCATCGGCGCCGATCGTGATGTAGCTCGGCGAGGCGTGCGGGCTGCCGCAGGCGGCGGCGACCACGGCGGCGAGGAGGGCGGCGCGCATCCTGGAAGTGTAGCGCGTCCGCGCGCGGGCGCTCGCGCAGCGTCACCGCCGCAAGGTCGTGTGCGCGCTCTCGCACGTGCGCTCGACGCCCTTGCGGTCCTTGTCGAGCTCGAGCTTGGCGTAGTAGCGCCCGGCCTTCGCGCCGTCGCCGAGCATGCACGCCAGCGACGCGGCACCTGCGTAGGTGCTCTCGAGCATCAACGGTTGCTGGGCGAGCGACGCGTCCTTCTCGAGCGCCGGCAGCGAGGTCTCGATTCCCTTCAGCGACTTCTCGAGCTGCTCGCGCGCGCCGGGCGCCGCGAGGAACGGGTTCGCCGGCGCGCGCGGCGGCTCGACCGGGCCGGCATCGACGACGGCCGCCGGCGCGTCGGCGGGCGGCGCGGCATCGATCGCGACCGGCGCATCCGGCGCGCGCGGCGCATCGGCGGTCACCGCGGCGTCGCGTGTCGGCGCGGGCGGCGCGTCCGCCGGCTTGCCGCGCGAGCTGCCGCTGGCGAGCGCGATCACGGCG
>JBLMXA010000750.1:0-3766 GCA_050257515.1 Acidobacteriota bacterium
CCACGCCGATCGCATCATGTACGGCACGGACTTTCCGCTCATCCCGTACCAGCCGGATCGAGAGCTACGCTTGCTCGCAGAACGAATAGCCTCGGACGCTGCCCTCGAACAGATCGTTCGCGGTACCGCACGCTCGGTGTGGGGCGCTTGACCGATCACTCCAGCGGGCAGTTGCGATCCTTGCCAGCCGCGACCAGGTCGTCCATCGCCTTCTTGCAGTCCGTCGCGGTGGCTGCCTTGTCCATCGCATGGACATAGCCGTCCTTGTTCTTGTCGTTTTGCTCCTTGTACGCCTTGGCAATGTCTGTTAGCGAGCACGTCGCCTGAGGGACGGCGGGCGTTCTCGGCGCAGACTGGTTGATGGCGGTGGATCGCGGATCGGCGGGCTGGTTCCGGATCAGGGATCGATGTAGAGCCGCGACTCCGACCATTCGGAGCTGAGCGTGGTGCTCACCGAAAGTAGGTGACGCCGACGGTGCTGCTACACCGTCGACGTCGTGCTCCCGGTCGGCCACGGTGAAGAAGTCGACCAGTCGCAGTCCACGAATCGTTCATCACGCGCTCGACGTCAAGGGGTGGATCGCGTCGCCGCCGTCACCAGAGAGCGCACGACCCGGATCGTGCGTCGTGTGCGCCGCGGCGAGTCGGCCCGTCGGCGGTGGGCTCGGTCTCCACGGCCACGGCTTCCGCGATCGCCAGGTCCGCGGGCCGCTCGATGCCGACGGTCCACCCACGTGGGTCGTGATCGCGTGCCGCCGCTACGAGTGCACGGCGTGCGGCGCGATCCTGACGGTGGTGCCGCGGGGCGTCGTGCCGCGCCGCCACTACGGTCACGCGGCGATCGCGATGGCGCTCGCGCTGTGGGCGATCGTCGGCGAGCCGGTCGCCGAGGTTCGTCGCCGCGTGTGTGCGTGGCGGGTCAGCCACGAGCCAGCGTCGCGGTGGCCGGCGCTCGCGCGTTGGGCCCGCGCGGCCCGCGCCGCGTTCGGCGACACGCAGATGACGCTCGCGACCGCCGCGGCTCGCGCCGCGCAGATCGCGATCGGCCGCGCACCGCCGGAGCTGCGGCATCAGCCGCGATGGGCACAAGCGTTTGCCGGGGGCAGTGCAATGCCGTGACGGACATCGCGGGGTGCCTCGTCGACGATGACGAGCCCACCGCGTTGGATCGGCGACGGCGCGTGTCGCCGCGTGGCACCTGCGAGACCGGCCCGGCGCCCATTCACCCGCCGTGACCGACGGAGAAGTCATGCCCTCGCTCGTTCCTCGCGACCACGCCGAAGCGGTCGCCCTGTTCCGCGCCGAGATCATCGGCGCACTCGCACGCAGCGAGCTCTCGCACGGCGAGCTCGCCAAGCAGATTCGCAAACTCGCCGAGCGCAAGTACCGGTCGCCCGGCCGGCGCGCCAGCAAGCAGTTCGGCGCGTCGACGCTGGAGCGCTGGTACTACGCCTACCGGCGGGGCGGCCTCGCCGCGCTCCGGCCCGATGCCCGCTCCGACCGCGGCCGTGCACGCGAGCTGACGCCCGAGCAGCGCGAGCTCCTGCTCGACGTGCGCCGCGAGCACCCCGGCGCGTCCGCGGCGTTGATCGTGCGCACGCTCGTGCTCGACGGCCGGCTGCGCAAGGGTTGTGTATCGGTGTCGACGGTGACGCGCCTCTACCGCGACGCGAAGCTGCCGCGCGGTGTGCGCCGCGACGGTCACACGCGCCTGCGCTGGCAGGCCGAGCACGCCGGCGCCTTGTGGCATGGCGATGTGTGCCACGGACCGTCGCTGCGCGTCGGCAAGACGACCAAGCCGCTCCGCATCCACGCGCTGCTCGACGACACGTCGCGGTTCGTCGTCGCGCTCGAGGCGCACCACACCGAGCGCGAGGTCGACATGCTCGACCTGTTCCTCGCGGCGCTGCGCCGGCACGGCGCGCCCGATGCGCTGTACCTCGACAATGGCGCCACCTACCGCGGCGACGACCTACGCCTGGCGTGCGAGCGCCTCGGCATCACGCTCATCCACGCGCGGCCCTACGACGCGCCGGCGCGCGGCAAGATGGAGCGGTTCTGGCGCACGCTCCGCGCCGGGTGCCTGGACCACCTCGGCACGATGACCTCGCTGCACGACGTGCAGGCACGCCTCGTCGCGTTTCTCGACGAGCACTACCACTGCGCGCCGCACGGCGGGCTGTTCGGCAAGACGCCGACCGAGGCGTGGGCGAGCGCGACGACGCGTCCCGTCGATGAGCCGACGCTCGCCGCCGCACTCACCACGGCCGTGCGCCGCCGCGTGCGCAAGGACGGCACGCTCGACGTCCGCGGCGTCACCTGGCAGCTCGACGAGAGCTTCCTCGCCGGGGCCGTGGTCTCCGTCGGCGTCGACATGACCGGCGCGACCGCGCCCTTTGTCGAGTACGACGGCCGCCGCTACGTGCTGCGCCCGGTCGATCCGGTCGCCGCCGGCAAGACGCGTAGAAAACCACCCGCACCGCCACCGCCGACCGTGCCGTTCGATCCGGCCGGCGCGCTCCTCGACCGCGTCGCCGGTCGGCCGCCGCGCCACCGCCCGACCGAGGAGGACTGACATGACCCAGCCCTATCTTCCGCACATCGCGCTCAAGGACCCGCCGTTCTCGAAGGAGATTCCCGACGGCGAGCTGTGGTTGCCATCGAGCAAGCTCGCCGTCGTCGAGTCGCTGCTCGAGGCACTCGACGAGCATGCGTCCGTCGTGCTCGTCGGCGAGCCCGGCGTCGGCAAGACGTGCGTCCTGCGCGCGCTCCGCCACCGCATCCCGGCCGCCGGATTTCGGCTCACCTACTGCCACAACGCCACGCTCGGCCGCCGCGATTTCTACCGTCAGCTCTGTCAGGCCGTCGGGCTCTCGCCGGTCGCGACCGTCGGCGCGCTGTTCTATGCGCTGTCGCGCCACGTCGAGGAGCGCGCCGCCGAGCGCGTCCATCCCGTGTTCCTGCTCGACGAGGCGCACCTGATGCACCAGGACACGCTCGACCACCTCCACATCCTGCTCAACTACGCGTGGGACAGCCGCGCGCTGCTCTCGCTCATCCTCGTCGGGCTCCCCGAGCTCCGCGAGCGACTTGCGCTTCGTCACAACCGCTCGCTGTACTCGCGCATCCACCACCGGCTCGAGATCGCCGCGCTCACGCCCGACGACACCGCCGAGTACCTGCGCATGCGACTGCACCGCGTCGGCTGCGACCGCGAGGTGTTCGCGTCCGACGCCATCGTGCTGCTCCACGAGGCCACGCTCGGCGCGATGCGCGACCTCGACCGCCTCGCCGCGCACGCGCTCCGCGAGACCGCGCGCAAGAAGCGCAAGCTCGTCGAGCGCGACGTCGCGGCTCGCGTCATCGAGGCCGACACGAGGGAGCGCGACCGATGAGTCAGCGCGACACGCTCCAGTGCGAGCTCGCTGGCCTCGCCGCGCTCGAATCCACGGTGCGGCTCGCCGTCCGTGCGCTGTACGCGAGCTACCCCGACGTCGGCCACGAGCAACGCGATGACGAGCCGTGCGAGACCACGACCGCGCGCTGGGTCGTGGAACACGCCGAGGACTTGCTCGGCGCGCTCGACGACCACCGCGCGTACGTGCTGATCCGGCTCAAGAAGCTGCGCGGCGGCGCAGATCAGACCGCGTGGCCGTTCTGATCGCCATCATCGCGTGCACGCGACGCGGCACCTCGCAGATGGCCACCGTTCAGGCCGCCGCGAATTCCATCATCAGGCGTGCCGCGTAACAGTAGAACACCGTGT
>JBLMXA010000751.1:0-5996 GCA_050257515.1 Acidobacteriota bacterium
CACCGGCGAGAGCGGCACCGGCAAGGAGCTCGTTGCAAAGGCGTTGCACGAGCAATCGAGTCGCAAGAACCAGCCGTTCATCAAGATCAACTGCGCGGCGATCCCCAAGACGCTGATGGAGAGCGAGCTGTTCGGCTACGAGAAGGGCGCGTTCACCGGCGCGACGTCGAGCAAGCCGGGCCGCTTCGAGCTCGCCGACGGCGGCACGCTGTTCCTCGACGAGATCGGCGAGATCCCGGTCGAGATGCAGGTCAAGCTGCTGCGCGCGATCCAGGAGAGCGAGTTCGAACGCGTCGGCGGGCTCAAGACGATCAAGGTCGACGTCCGCCTGATCACCGCGACGAACCGAGACCTCGAGGCCGAGATCCAGCGCGGCAACTTCCGCGAGGATCTGTTCTACCGGCTCAACGTCGTGCCGCTGCAGATCCCGCCGCTGCGCCAGCGCAAGGGCGACATCCCGCTGCTCGTCGCGCACGTGATCAAGAAGTTCAACGAGCGCCTCAAGAAGAACATCACCGGCATCGCCGACGACGCGCTCGCCGCGCTCGAGACGCACAGCTGGCCCGGCAACATCCGCGAGCTCGAGAACGTGCTCGAACGAACGATCCTGTTCTGCAAGGGCGACCGCATCGAGCGCGCCGATCTCCAGCTCACCGCCACGCCCGGCGTACCGTCGCCGACGCAGCCGCCGCCGCTGGCGGGCGCGCCCGAGCTGCCGCGCACGATCACGAACGACTCGGGCGGGTTGCCCGCGATTCCGGAGGAAGAAGAGCTCGAGGGCGGCGAGATCTCGGGCTCGCTCAAGGACGTGGTGCGGGCCGAGACCGCGCGCGTCGAGCGCGAGCTGATCGTCAAGGCGCTCGACGAGACCGGCGGCAACGTGACCCAGGCCGCACGCCTGCTCAAGATCAGCCGCAAGTCCCTCCAGATGAAGATGAAGGAGTTCGGGCTGCGGGATCGCGAGGGGTAAGCAACTCTGATACGCTGCGGGCAGGGTGCGCCTCCTGGCCGTCGCGATCACGCTTGTCGCAGCGTTCACGCTCGCGCACGCGAACCCTGACGGCCTCGTCCCTTCGCTGTCGCCGCCCGGCAACTGGCAGAACGCGCAGGGCTCGGCGACCGACGTGTTCGTCTACCTCGACTATGACTACGAGGTCGATCGCGCGAACATCATGCGCGAGCACGTCGGCCCCGGCGTCGATCCGAACGGCGGCGTGCCGCTCGAGAAGGATCTGGTCTTTCACCAGTACCGCCACACGATCACGCCGAAGATCGAGATCGGCCTGCTGCACGACACCTGGATCTACGCCGCGCTGCCGATCGTCGTGAACCAGGCGCGCGAGCTGCGGTTCGACAGCGGCGTCGACGCGATGTCGAGCTCGACCGTCGCCGACGGGCTCGTCCCGGCCGGCGGCTACGACGCGCAGCAGCCGACGACGCCGCCCGGCGGCGACCTGGCGTTCCGCGGCGTCGATCGGCACGGCCTCGACCAGGTGCACGTCGGCATCGGCGTCGCGCCGATGAACCAGGCGCGCGACGACACCAAGCCGACATGGAAGATCGGTGCCGAGGCGCGCATCGCGGTCGGCAAGGTGATGAAGTTCGATCCGACCGCGCCCGGTGACAACACCGCGGTCGGCCGCGGCGTCCACGAGCTGCGGCTGTGGACGAGCTTCGATCGCCGGCTCGGCTGGGCCGAGCCGTGGGTCGAGATGTTCTGGCAGGTGCCGCTCGGGACGAACCAGGCGTCGCTGTTCCAGGACCCGGGCCTCGGCTCGACGAACGTGCAGCTGCAGCAGCTTGCCGGCGTCAACTTCGGGTTCGAGGCGTACGCGATCGACGACGCCGTCGAGCACAACCGGATCAGCCTCGATCTCGGCGCGCGCGCGGTCGCGCACTTCGAGGGGCGCGACTACAGCGAGATGTGGGAGGTGTTCTCGTACGCGGGCAGCACGTCCAACCCGATGAACCCGCTGATCCTCGACTCCGATCCGATCACGCCCGGCGTGCAGGCGATGAACCACCCCGGCATCTCGAACATCGAGAACTACCTCGAGACCGCGGTGCGCGTCGCGGTCCGCGCCGAGCTCGGCACGCACGTGAAGTTCGCCGTGCTCGGCGACCTGATGTGGAAGACCGATCACGTGATCTCGTTCGCCGATGCCGGCGTCGATCGCGATGGCAACGACCTCGTCGATCCCGGCACGAACGAGATCAACCCGCTGCACGTCGACAAGATCGATCTCGTCGGCCACCGCTATCACTCCGTCGACAACTTCGGCGTCGTGATCGGTGTGCAAGGCCTGGTGACGTTCTAGATGCTCGCTCGCCGCATCATCGCAGTCTCTCCCGACAAGGCATTCGGCAAGCAGCTGGCGACCGCGCTCAAGGCGGCCGGCGGCGCGGTCGATGCCCACCTGTCGCTCGACGAGCTCGGCAAGGGCGAGCTGCAGGCGGCGCTCGTCGTGCTGCACCTCGACGGCGACCTCGCGACCGCGGCGGCCGAGCTCGTGCCGAGGCTCACCGGCGACGCGCGCGTGATCGCGGTCCTGCCGCGCACGAACCTCGCGGCGGTCGTCGATCTGATGCAGTCGTCGGACCGCATCGCCGGCCTGCTCGTCGCCGAGAACTTCGAGGCGCGCGCGCTCACCGGAATGGCGACGCGCGTCCTCGCCGGGGACATCTTCGGCCTCGAGAAGATGATCCCGTGGGGCGTGCAGGTGCACAGCCAGCTCGTCGGCGATTACCAGGAGAAGGCGCTGTGCATCTCGCAGCTGTCCGAGTTCGCGGAGCTGATGGGCGTGCGGCGCAAGTACCGCGAGGCGATCGAGCAGTGCGCCGACGAGATGCTGATGAACGCGCTCTACGACGCGCCGGTCGACGATCAGGGCAAGCAGATCTTCTCGGAGATCCCGACGAAGACGCGGATCTCGCTGCGCGTCGAGCAGAAGGTGGTCGTCCAGTACGCGTGCGACGGCAAGCGGTTCGCGCTGTCGGTGCGCGACGCGTTCGGCACGCTCGAGCGCTCGACCGTGCTGCGCTACCTGCACAAGTGCCTGCACGCCGAGCAGCAGATCGATCGCAAGGCCGGCGGCGCCGGCCTCGGGCTGTACCTGATGGTCAACTCGGCGACGACGGTCTACTTCAACGTGCTGCCGGGCGTCGCGACCGAGGCGCTGTGCGTGTTCGATCTCGAGACGCCGAAGCTGCAGCTCGAGGACTTCGGGTTCTTCACCGAGAAGATCGACGCGGCGGGCCGCCTCGCGACCGGACCATCGCGCAAGCTGCCCGCCGGCGCGTCGCATCCGGTCGAGCGGCGTGCGCCGACCGCGGCTCGCGTCGCGCCGCCGCGCGGCATCGTGCTCGCGCTCGGCGCCGCGATCCTCGCGATGTTCGCGCTGATCGCGGTCGTCGCGTACCCGCGGCTGTTCGGCGTCAAGAAGACGAAGGTCGTGTTCGAGACCGTGCCGAAGGGCGCGCACATCGAGATCGAGGGCAAGAGCGCGGGCACCGCGACCGACGGCACGCTGACCGTGCCGGATCTCGAGATCGGCCGCGCGTACCCGGTCGTCGCGCAGCTCGACGGCTACGAGCCGAAGCAGGAGGTCGTGCAGCCGCATGGCAACGATCGCGTGACGCTGACGCTCGTCGAGCTCGCGCCGACGGTCGACCTCGACTCGCTGCCGACCGGCGCGACCGTGACGATCGACGGCAAGCCGGTCGGCACGACGCCGCTGACGCTGACGAACCTGCCCGCGCACAAGTCGGTCGAGCTCGTGCTCGAGAAACCCGGGTACCACGCGGCGACCGCGAAGCTCGACGTGCCGGGCCCCGGCAAGGAGCTGCGGTTCGTGCAGCCGCTCGCGGTGTCCGACGATCTCGCGCGCGTGCGCCTCGAGTCCGAGCCGCCGGGCGCGCAGGTCGTGCAGAACGGCCAGGTGCTCGCCGGCGTCGTCACGCCCGCCGAGGTGCTCGTCGAGGCCGGCAAGCCGCAGCGGTTCGTGCTGACCCTGCCGCACCACGTCCCCGCCGTGATCGAGCCGTTCACGCCGGCGCGCGGCGCCGAGGGGATCGTCAAGCACGGCAAGCTCGTCGAGGGCCGCGAGGTCCACTTCGAGGCGAACCTCGAGGGCAAGATCTCGATCGCGAACGCGCCTTCCTGCAAGGACCAGCCGACGCCCGCGAGCTGCGTGCTCGCGCCGGGTAGCTACGTCGTCGAGTTCACCGGCGCGCAGAACGCGCGCGCGTCGCACACGATCAACGTCGCCGGCAAGGACCTCACCGAGAAGCTCGAGTTCGGCTACGTGCAGGCGGCGGCGGGCAAGCAGCTGCGCGTCCCCGGTGCCGGCGCGGTCACCCGCGCCGCGTTCGAGGCCGGCACGCGAACGGTCACGGTCAGCGACGAGCAAGGCACGCACCCGGCGACCGTGCGCGTCACCGCCGGCGCGACCGTGACCGCGAACTGAGCACGAGCGAGACGAGCGCGAGCAGCCAGCCCGCCCCGGCGCCCGTGCTGCAACCGCCCGCCGCGGTCGCCGCCGGCGGATCGCCGTACGGATCCGCGCCGCCGTCGCCGGTGCCGTCGACCTTGCCGAGGCAGCCGATGTCGGTGAGCCCGCAGCTGACGTCGGAGGTCGAGAGCGTCGCCGCCGGCGCGATCGGATCGATCGCGCCGGGCGTGGCGCAGATCGAGCTCGCCACCGGCCCGCCGCGCAGGCCGGCCGCGAACGCGTCCTCGAGCGCCGGCCCGACGATCGCCGCGTTCCACGTCGTGTCGCGGCCGTCCCAGCGCTTGTACTCGGCGAGGAAGTCGCACGCCTGAAACGGCGTCGGCAGCGAGGCCTGCGCGCACGTGTCGGTGCTCGTGCTGCTGTCGCCATTGCTCGTGCCCTCGCACAGCCAGTCGACGCGGCTCCAGTCGGTGCCGGCCAGCGCGGCCGCGGCGGCGGTCATCGCGCGCTGCGTGCGCGCGGTCGCGCACGCGATCGCCTCGGGCGTGACGTCGGGGCTCTGCAGCTCGCCGCCGCAGGTCGAGTCGAGCGAGAAGTACGCGTGCTGCTCGTTCGTCATGCCGTGGTGCGCGCACTCGTCCTGCAGCGTGTGCAGCGCGCGGCCGAGATCGGTCGCGGCGGTGGCGAGGTCTCCGCTCGCGGCCGCGGCGGTCACCGAGCGTGCGAGCGCGTCGACGCGCTGCACGGACGCGTCGGCCGCGGTGCAGCGATCGCTGCCGGCCGGCGTCTGGGCGTGCGCCGAGAGGTCGGTCCACTCGCGGTAGTCCGTCTCGTAGACCGCCTGCCCGAGCTTGCGGCAGAACGCGTCGGGCAGGCCACTGTTCGTGCACGCGGCCTCCGCGAGCGCGCGGTGCTCGCCCGGCTTGAGCGCCCACGCGGGCGTGGCGGCGAGCACGATCGGCAACACGAGTGGCCAGCGCGGCATGACGCACACGCTGACAGCAGCTAACGTGCCACGTTCGCGCGGACAGGTTCCGCGCGCTTAGCGTCCGGCCGGCGCGTCGAGTAGCCGTGTATGATCGACCCCGTCGTGAGGATCTGGGCTGGCCTCGCCGTGCTGTGCGCGTTCGTCCCGGACGCGGCGGCGGGGTTCACGATGACGTTCTCGGCCGATCCGCACCCCGGCGTCCATCGCGAGACCTGGCTCGACTCGTCGATCCCGGCGCGCGTGCGCCTCGTGCGGATCGATCTCAGCTCGGCCGAGATCGCGCTGTACGCGACGCCGCAGGCGAACCGCGGCACGACGACGACCGCGTTCTCGAGCGTGGTGTCGGCGGCGGCCGCCGTCAACGGCGACTCGTTCGCGGTCGCCGGCTACACGCCGACCGGGCTCGCGATGGGCGCGCTGCCGATGCAGACGCCGGCGATCTGGTCGGGCACCGCCGACGACGGCACGTCCGCGGTGTTCGACTTCCACCGCGAGCCCGACATCAACGGCGGCTCGCACACCGCGGCCGAGATCGTGCCGCCCGAGGTGCTCGTCAC
>JBLMXA010000752.1:0-4495 GCA_050257515.1 Acidobacteriota bacterium
CCTGCGCAAGCTCGCGTCGCTGCGCAAGGCAGGCGTGATCGACGACTCCGAGCACAGGAGCCGCAAGATCGACGTGCTGTCCGAGGCGGCGAGCGCGATCCCGTCGGCCGAGCTCGAGGACCTGATGTTCGCGCTGCTCCCGCTGCGCACCGAGGGCGTGCTCGCGGGCGATGACTTCGAGTTCATGAAGCAGCTCGGCGGAGGCGCGAAGTGAGGGTCCGGCTGCCCGCGCTCGGCGCGCTCGCGACGCTGCGGCTGTTCGTATCGTACCAGCGCTACGGCTTCTTGCTCGTCGGCGCGCCGGTCGCGGCGTTCGCGCTCGCCGCGGCGTACGCGCCGTGGTGGCTCGCCGCCATCGTCGCGCTCGCCGGCATCGCGCCGGCACGGTTCGGCATCGACGTGCTGCTGCGCTGGCCGCGCAAGCTGCGCGCGACCCGCCTCGGGCTCGCGCGCATGCAGCACGGCTCGTTCGCGCCGGCGTCGGTGCGCCGCTACTGCAGCGACCCGTGCTTCAAGGTCGTCGCGCGCGAGCTGCTCGCACGCGCCGGCGTGCCTCCCGGCGAGCGCCGCGCGCTCGTCCGCCGCTTCGCCGACGAGGTCCGCCGCGAGCGCGACTTCGTCGTGCTCGTCGATCACGTCAACGGAACCGTCACCACTCTCGGTGGCTCGATCGCCAGCAACGCGCAGGAAAGGACATGACATGCAGCCCGGATATCCCCAGCAGCAGTACGGCCATCAACCGCAGATGCAGCAGTATCAGCAGCAGCCGCCTCCCCAGCAGCAGATGCAGCCACCCGGCGATCCGCGGCTTCACGAGGCGCTCGCGACCGTCGATCTGCTCCCCGGCGAGCAGGTCCACTTCACGCTCCAGGCCGACGGCTTCTTCATCGGCGTGAACCCGATCGCGAAGGCGATGGCCGCGATCACCGCGTTCTTCGTGACGCTGACCGGCGGCCACATCCGGATCTTCCTCGTCGTCACGAACCAGCGCCTGCTCGCGCTGCAGTCGCGCGCGGTGTGGTGCGGCTGGGCCCGCGCCAAGGTCGTGCAGACGTTCGCGCTCGCGAGCGTGCGCGAGGTCGGCTCGTCGAAGATGACGCAGGCGTGCTGCATCCACACGCGGCTGGTGCAGATCCACTCGCTGACCGAGCGTGCCGGCTACGTGATCAAGAAGCTCGGCGACGACGAGATCCGCAGGTTCGTGACGAACCTGTCGGGCGCGATCGTCGCGCACTCGGCACGCGCGAGCGTGTAGGCGATCGTTGCCACTCTGGTACGTGTCGGGCGGCCCGCGCCGCGCCTAGTCTCGTCGCGTGACCCACTGGGTGCTCGCGACGATTCTCGTGACAGGCGCCGCCACGGCCGCCGCCGATTCCAGCGACCCGGCGCTCCCCGACGAGCTCGTCCGGATCGCGGCACTGCCCGATGGTGGCGCGCTGGCGCTCGGCGGTACGCACACCGACCGTGGCCCCTGGCCGTACCGGCTGGTGCACGTCGATGCCGCCGGTGCGGCCACGCCCGAGGTGCTGCCGCCGATCGGCGATCCGCTCGACCTCGCCGTGCTCGGCGATCGTGCGTTCGTGCTCGGGACGACCGGCGTCGCGACGCGCACCGGCAATGCTGGCTGGCAGGCGATCCCGCTGGCGCCGCGCGAGCTCGATCTCGAGCGCGGCGGTCGCATCGTCGCCCTCGATGCCGACCACGCGCTCGCGGTTCGCATCGCGATCTCCGACGCACACGACACGTCCGTGATCGCGGCGATCGATGCACGCGACGGGCGAGCCACTCCCGTCGCCGAGCTCGCCGACGTCGTGCTCGCACCGGGCGTCGCCGACGGTGCCGGCGGCGCGTGGCTCGTGGCGAAGCGCCCGGCGGGCAAGCCGCACGAGGGCCGGATCGTCGACGATTCGCCGACCGGCTACGTCCACCAAGCGCGCGGCGCATGGACGTTCTGGCAGATCGAACGCGGCTACGGCGACGAGCTCGCGCGCCCGGCGTTCGCGGTGAAGGCCGCGCCCCAGCGCGTGTACAGCGAGCGCGAGGTGGTCGGCGATGGCCGCGGTGGCTGGTTCGGCGCGACCTACGGCTGGCTCGTCCACGTCCGCGCGGATGGCACCGGTGCAGCGCTGACGGCAGACAAGTTGCCCGCCGGTAGCCTCGACGCGATCGGCTGGGATCCAGCGCACGAGCACGTGCTCGCGCTGATCGTTCCGTACTTCGGTGAGGGCGAGCGCACGCCGATCCTGGTGACGCTGGATCGCGACGGGCGCATCGTCTCGCGCGAGCGGCTCGAGCTGCCCAGCTGGTACCGCGAGGTGCGCTTCCCGCCCGTGCTGTGGCACGGCACGATCTCCGCCGCGGGCGACACGACCTGGATCGCGATCGGTCCGTTCGTGCTGGCGCGACACGCGGCCGGCGCCTGGGTCGTGCGCAACTCGGTGCAGCCCATGCGGGAGGCGCGCCGCCGCGACGCGGACGACCGCCACGCGGCGCGCGTGGGCACCGCCGCCGTGGTCGCCGCGCTCGCCGGCGGTGCAGCGGTCGGCGGGGGCGGCGGCGCGGCGCTCCGCGGCGATCGGCGCGCCGGCTTCGAGATGGTCGGCGGGATGCTCGGCGCGGTGCCGACCGCCGCGCTGCTCGACCACGCGCTGTCGGCGCGCGCCGAGGCGCACCCCGGCCCGGGCCTGCCGCAGATCGCGTGGGCGCTTCACGATCTCGCGTGCGGCATCGGCGTGATCGGCCTGACCTCGGTGACCGCGGCGAGCACGTACGAGGCCGGCGTGATGTTCGACTCGCCGGCATCGCGCGACGGCGCGCTCGGCGGTGCGTTCGCCGGAGCGGCGATCGGCACGATCACCTCGGGCGTGCTGACGAAGTACCTGCAGAGACGGTGGCCGGATCGGCCTGGGCTGCGTACGAGCATCGCGGCGAGCGTGATCAGCTCCGCGGCGACGTTCGGCTATCAGCTCGGCGGCGGCGGTCGCTAGCTCGTCGGCTTCACCGCGGCGAGCCGGTGCGCGATCCACAGCACGCGCGCCGGGTAGTGGTTGCACTTGCCGGTCACGATGCCGCGGTTGCCGCAGCCGTGACCGGCGAGCGCGAGCGCGAGATCGCCGCGCACGCGCCTGTCGTGCAGCCACTGTTCGAGCTCGCTCGCGCCGGCGGCGTAGGCGGCCGGCAGGTCGCGCAGCGCGAGGCACTGCGACCACGTGCTCGCGAACGTCTGCAGCGGCCCGCAGTACAGCGACGCGTGGCGATCGAGGTGCGCGGGCGCGTCGGTCGACGGATAGTGGCCGGTGCGGCGCTTGCCGGCGACCACGCGCGAGGTCGCCGTCGGATCGAAGCGGCTCTCGACGAACGCGATCGCGAGCAGCGTCTCGGCGTCGACGCGCGAGGTGGCCGCGTCGGTCGCGGCCGCGGCATGCGCGTACGCGTCGACGAGATCGAGCGCGGGCACCGCCGTGTGAAGCCGCATCGCGAGCTCGAGGTGCCGTAGAAACACGATGACGCTCGGCGGCATGGCGCCGCTCTGCAAAGCAAGCAAGCGGCCGGCTCCCGTGTGTGGAAGCTGTGGACTGCCTGTGGATGCTCCCGCGGGAGCGTGCCACGAGCGCGCGGTGAGACGAAGCGCTCCCTTGTCGGACCCACCTGGTAGCTTTCCGCCGTGATCGCAGCGGCCGAATCCAGCGGGCTCGATGGCGAGACCGTGCTCGCGGGAGCGCTCGCGCGGTTCGGTCACACCTCGCTGCGGCCCGGCCAGGCCGACGTCATCGCCGACATCTTCGCCGGGCGGCCCGTGATCGCGGTGATGCCGACCGGCGCGGGCAAGTCGCTGTGCTACCAGCTGCCGGCGATCGTGCTCGGCGAGCGAGGCGGCGTCACGCTCGTCGTGTCGCCGCTGATCGCGCTGATGAAGGATCAGGTGGATGCGCTGCGCGCGCGCGGCATCTCGGCCGTCGCGCTGACCTCGGCCGCCGGAGCCGACGAGCAGCGCGACATGCTGGACGGCATTCGCGCCGGCGCGTACACGCTCGTGTACGTCGCGCCCGAGCGGTTCCGCAGCCCGCGGTTCTGCGACGCGCTGCGCGCCGCCGCGAGCTCGATCGCGCTGGTCGCGGTCGACGAGGCGCACTGCATCTCGGAGTGGGGGCACGACTTCCGTCCCGACTACCGCCGGCTCGGCGCGGTGCTCGCGGAGCTCGCGCCGCCGCGGATCGCCGCGTTCACCGCGACGGCGACGCCCGAGGTGCGCAAGGACATCGCGACCCAGCTCGGGCTCGATGCGTCGCGCCTGCACGTGCGCGGCTTCGATCGCCCCAACCTGTCGTTCGCGGTGCACAAGTGCGGCGGCGCCGCCGACAAGGCGGGTCGGCTCGCCGAGCTCGTGCGCACGCGCGACGGCGGCGTCGCGCTCGTCTACGCGGCGACCCGCAAGAACGCCGAGGCGTACGCCGCGGCGCTCAAGCACGCTGGCATGCGCGCGCGCGTCTATCAC
>JBLMXA010000753.1:0-5284 GCA_050257515.1 Acidobacteriota bacterium
GCGCTGGCAAGGACCGCGGCTGGAACCTTGGTGATCGACTTCATCCCTGCCTCCCTCGCCGGGCGTGCTGCCTGGCCGTTGACCAACCACGTCGCGCGCTTCGCGGGCGGCGACTCGAGCTCGAGCACGATCGCGTCGCGATCCCAGTACAGCGCCGCGGGATCGATCGCGACACCGGCGACCGCGAGCGCGGCGAGCGCGCGCAGCAGGCCGGGGATGCCGCCGTCGCACGCGACCGCGGTGTGCGGGCGGTCGCCGAGGATGTCGCCGACGAGCTTCGACAGCACCTGGCCGGGACCGACCTCGACGAACACGCGCGCGCCGTCGGCGTACATCGCCTCGATCTCGTGCGCGAACCGCACCGGCGACGCGATCTGCTCCGCGAGGCACGCGCGCACGGCATCGGCGTGCGCGGGATACGGCGCGGCGGTGACGTTCGAGTAGACCGGCAGGCGCGGCGCGCGCACGTCGAGCGCGGCGAGCCGCTTCACGAACGCGTGGCGCGCCTCGGCGACGACGGGGCTGTGGAACGCGCACGCGACCGGGATCGGCTTCGCGGCGAGGCCGGCCGCCTTGATCGACGCGAGCGCCTGCTCGACGCCGTGCGTGGTCCCCGAGATCACGGTCTGCTTGCGGGAGTTGTGGTTCGCGACGACGACGCCTTCGCAGCCGGCGACGATCGACGCGACCTTGTCGGCGTCGCCCGAGACCGCGGCCATCGTGCCCGGATCGGCGCCGGCCGCCGCGAGGATGTCGCGGCCGCGCGCCTCCGACAGCGGCAGCAGATCGTCCTCGCCGAGCGCGCCGGCGGCGCACAGCGCGGCGAGCTCGCCGTAGCTGTGGCCGGCGAGCATGTCGGGCTCGAGGCCGAGCGAGCGCAGCAGCTCGGCGACCGCGAGCTCGGTCATGCCGAGCGCGGGCTGCGCGACGCGCGTGTCGGTCAGCGCCTCGGCCTGACGCGCGCGCTCCTCGCGCGTGAACGCCTGTGCGGGCAGCACGAACGACGCCCACCGCGAGCCGAGCTCGAGCAGCCGGTGCAGCCGCGGGAACACGACGAACAGGTCGGACAGCATGCCGACCTTCTGGCTGCCCTGGCCGGGGAACACGAACGCGAGCTTGCCGCGCGTCGCGCCGTCCGCCGCGAACACGCCGCGGCCGTCGCTCGTGCCGGCGCGCACGCGCGCGAGCTTGTCGCGCAGATCGCCGAGCGAGTCGGCGACGATCGCGAGCTGCACCGGGCCCTCGCCGCGCTCCGACGCGGTGCGCGCGACGTCGCGCAGCCGCACGTTGCCGTCGAGCAGCTTGGCGATGCGCTCGGCGTGCGCGAGCGCGGCCGCACGATCGGCGCCGCGCAGCAGCACGAGCTCGGCGGGCCACACCTCGGTCGCGCGCGCGGCGGCCGCCGAGCGCGGCGACGTCAGCACGGCGTGGAAGTTCGTGCCGCCGAAGCCGAACGCGCTGACCGCGGCGACGCGCTCCTCGCGCAGCCACGGCCGCGCCTGATCGAGGAACACGAACGGGCTCGTCTTGCCATCCCACGCCGGATTCGGCTGCTTGATGTTCGACGTCGGCGGCAGCACGCCGTGATGGATCGCGAGCGCGGCCTTGATCAGGCCCGCCATGCCGGCCGCGCACTTCGTGTGGCCGATCTGCGACTTGACCGAGCCGAGCACGCACGTGCCGCGCTGCGCGCCGGCGCGCGTGTAGACCTCGGACAGCGTCGCGAGCTCGGTCCGGTCGCCGACGATCGTGCCGGTGCCGTGCGCCTCGACGAGGCCGACCTGCGCCGGCGAGATGCCGGCCGCGTCGTACGCGCGATCGAGCGCGCGGATCTGGCCGTCCTTGCGCGGCGCGGTGAGCCCGAGGCTCTTGCCGTCGCTCGCGCCGGCGACGCCCTTGATCACGGCGTAGACGCGATCGCCGTCGCGCTCGGCGTCGGCGAGCCGCTTGAGCACGACGCACGCGACACCCTCGCCGAGCACGATGCCGTCGGCACTCGCGTCGAACGTGTGGCACTGCCCGGTCGGCGACAGCGCGTGCACGCTCGAGAACAGCAGGTAGTCGTTGATGCTGTTGTGGAGGTCGGCGCCGCCGCACAGCACCATGTCGGAGCTGCCGGAGACGAGCTCCTTGACCGCGAGATCGACCGCGGCGAGCGAGGCGGCGCACGCGGCGTCGACGGTGTAGTTGACGCCGCCGAGATCGAGCCGGTTCGCGATGCGGCCCGCGATCACGTTCGCGAGCACGCCCGGGAAGCTGTCCTCGGACAGCCGCGGCAGCGCCTCGTCGAGCGTGTCGGGCAGCGGGCCGACGTACTGCGGGAACATCGCGCGGAAGTTGTAGGCGCTCGACAGATCGGTGCCGGCCTCGGCGCCGAAGATCACCGCGCAGCGCTCGCGATCGAAGCTGCGGTCGACGTACCCCGCGTCAGCGAGCGCGCGCCGCGCGATCTCGAGCGACAGCAGCTGGACGGGCTCGATCGCGGGCAGCGACTTCGGCGGGATGCCGTACGCCAGCGGATCGAACGGGATGTCGTCGAGGAAGCCGCCCCACTTGCACGGCGTCTTCCGTCCCGCGCCCTCGCCGACCGCGGCAGGATCGTAGTAGGTCGCGACGTCCCAGCGCTCGGGCGGGACCTCGCGCACCGCGTTCCTGCCGGCGACGATGTTGGCCCAGAACGACTCGGTGTCGGGCGCGCCGGGGAACATCGCGGCGACGCCGACGATCGCGACGTCGGTGCCGCGCGCGCCGTCGTCGCGCGCGCTCGCGCGGGCCGCGGCCTCGGCGACGAGCGCCGCGCCGTCCTCGCTGACCTGGCGGTGCAGCTCGGCGATCGAGATCGTCTCGCGCCGCAGCGCCGCGACCTGGCCGATCATGTACATGCCCTCGCGCTGCTGCTCGCGGGCGTCGACGTCGACGATCTGGTCGCCGTCGCGGCGCAGGCCCTTCGCCGCGATCCGCAGCCGCCCGAGGTTCAGCTGCTCGAGCTGCACCCACATGTCCTTGACGGCGACGCCGCTCGCCGCGAGCCGCTGCTTCTCGCGCTCGAACGCGTCGACGTAGTCGCTCGCCGCGCAGCGTGTCGCGTGGCCGGGCGAGGTCTCGAGCAGCACCGTGCGATCGCACGCGACCGCGGCATCCTGGAAGCCTTGCTGGATCGCGCCCGCGGCGACCGCCTCGTGCGTGAACAGGTACGCCGTCCCCATGATCACGCCGAGCTTCGCGCCGCGCGCGGCGAGCGGCGCTGCCATCGCCGCGACCATCGCCGCCGACCGCGCGTCGTGGATGCCGCCGGCGAACAGCACCGAGACCTCGTGCAACTTGTCGAACGCGAGCAGGTGCGCGAGCTGCGCCTCCCACAGCGCGAAGCTGGTGCGGGGACCGACGTGGCCGCCGCACTCGCTGCCCTCGAACACGAACTTGCGCGCGCCATCCTTCAGGAACAGATCGAGCAGCCCGGGTGATGGCACGTGGAGGTACGTCTGCGTGCCTTGCTGCTCGAGCGGGTGCGCCTGCGACGGCCGGCCGCCCGCGATCAGCGCGATCGGCGGCGCGATCTCGCGCAGCACCTCGAGCTGGGCCTCGCGCACCTCGGGCGGCACGAAGCCGAGGATGCCGACGCCCCACGGCAGCTCGCCGAGCAGCGCCTTCGTCTCGACGAGCAGCTCGCGGACGTCGGGGCCGCTCATCAGCGTGAGCGCGAGGAACGGCAGGCCGCCGGCGCGCGCGACCGCCTCGGCGAACCGCGCGCGATCGGACACGCGCGACATCGGGCCCTGCGCGATCGGATAGCGCGTGCGATGCGCGGCGGCGAGCGGCGCGCCCGGCGCGAGCGGCTGGAGCTCGGCGGCGAGCTCGAGGTGGCTCGCGATCGCGGTGCGGATCCCGCGCACGAGCTTGCCGAGCGTCGGAAACGCGCGCGCGAGCGGCTTCGCGATCGCCGCATCCTGGCCGAGCGGCAGCCCCTTCGCGGCACCCTCGCGCACGCACACGCGGCAGCCGTCGACGATCGCGGTCTCGCTGCCGTCCATCGCCGCGATCGCGGCGCGCACCGCGGCGGGCAGCGACGACTCGCGCACGAGCGCGAGCTGCGTATCGAGCACGACGCCGACCGCGCCGCCCGCGATGCACGCGGCCGCGGTGTGCTCGCCGATGCCGCCCTGCGCCCACACCGGGACGTCGAGCGCGGCGACGAGCCGCTGCACGAGCACGAACGTGGTCTCGTCGCCGACGCGCCCGCCGGCCTCGCAGCCCTTCGCGATCACGCCGGCGCAGCCCGCGGCGATCGCCGCGCGCGCCTCGTCGAGCGACGTGACCTCCGCCAGCACGCGGCGGCCGGGGAACTTCGCGGCCAGCGCGGCGTCCGCGACGATCACGGTGCGCGCCTGCTTCGGGAGCTCGAGCTCGAGGTCGACGGCGACGCGGACGCCGAAATCGCGGGCGGCATCGGCGACCACGCGGAGCGCGTGCTCGGCCTGCTTGCGATCGCTGCCGAGGGCCAAAACCCCCAGGGTACTGGAGGCGCAAGCCGCCACCACGAGCCCAGGGTCCGGCCTTTCAAGTGGGCTTGTACAAACGATCTCGTCGCGTGTCTGACCGACTGCTGACATCCGCCCCGCGGGAACCTAACAAACGGCGGGCCAGCGACGTGAGCGGAATCGGATCACCGTTTGCCGATTCCCTCTGGCATGTACGAACGTTGCGCAAGCGCTCGAAGATGTATGCGTTGTAAGGTGCCTCGCGCCTGGCCGATGAAATTCGTCATTACAGACGTGTTTCCCGAGATCTCGCCTCCCAATTACGAGGGCTTGTACTTCGACGAGGCGTTCAACAACGCCTTGGGCGAAGCGTTGCACATGGGGCGCAAACTGCTGCGCCTGGACCGCAGTGCACACGAGATCGTGCGTCACGTCTGCTTCGAGCCGAAGCGCGAGGCGGGCAGCGCGGCCGATCAGGCGTTCGGCAAGTCGCGCGCGTCGTTCGTCGAGGAGCTCGATTACGACGTCGCGTCGCGCCGCGGACGCTGGCGCACGATCCCGAACGTGATGCCCGAGCGCGTGAAGAACACCGGCACGATCGAGCTGCGCGCCGAGGGCCGCGGCACGTGCCGCGTCGTGCAGGGCGAGGTCAAGGTGTCGCTGTTCGGGTTCGGCGGCCTCGTCGAGCGGATGATCGTCGCCGAGATCCAGAAGAACTACGTCGCGACGACGCAGTTCACGCGCGACTACCTCGCGCGGAGGCGCTGAACACGACCATCGTCGTGGCGCGCTCGCCCAGCGGCAGC
>JBLMXA010000754.1:0-11408 GCA_050257515.1 Acidobacteriota bacterium
GTCTGGAACATGGGAATCGGGCTCCTCCTCGTCGTCGCGGCGGCGGACGCCGGCGCGATCGAGGAGGCGCTCGCGCGGGACGGGGAAGCCTGCCACCGGGTCGGGATCATCGCGGCCGGGCCGCGGGAGGTCCGGCTTCTCGGCTGAACGCTTCGGCGCGCGGGTGGAGGGGATCGTGGCGGAGTCGGTGGTGGAGACCAGGCCGGGAACGGCCGAGGCGCCGCGGAGCGTCGAGACATCGTCCGGCGAGGCGCCGTCGCGCCGCCCCATTCCCGTCGGGGCGCTCGCGCCAGAGGGGCTCGGCCCCTGGGCCGAGGATCTCGGCCTCATCGGCTCGAGCCCGGCGCTCCGGGCGCTCTGCGAGCGGATCGAGGCGCACGCGCGGAGCAGCGCCACGGTGCTGATCCGGGGCGAGACCGGCTCGGGCAAGGAGCTCGTCGCCGACGCGATCCACCAGTGCTCGCCGCGGCGCGATCAGCCGTTCGTCGTGCTCGACTGCTCGGCGATCCCCGAGCAGCTGTTCGAGGCGCAGCTGTTCGGCCACGAGGTCGGGGCGTTCACCGGCGCGGTCAAGTCGACCGCCGGCGTGTTCGAGATGGCGCACGGCGGCACGCTGTTCCTCGACGAGATCGGCGAGCTGCCGCTCGACGTGCAGTCCAAGCTGCTGCGCGCCGTCGAGACTCGCAAGGTGCGCCGGCTCGGCGGTGCGAAGGTGTTCGCGAGCGACGTCCGCCTCGTCGCGGCGACCAACCGCGACCTCGCGGCCGAGGTCAACCGCGGTACGTTCCGCAGCGATCTCTACTACCGGCTCGCGGTCGCCCGCCTGTCGGTGCCCTCGCTGCGCGAGCGCCGCGAGGACATCCCGCTGCTCGTCGAGCACTTCCTGCGCCAGCTGTCGGTGAGCTCGGGCTACCCCGATCCGAAGCTGCCCGACGACTTCGTCACGCGCGCGACGCGTCACGCGTGGCCCGGCAACGTCCGCGAGCTGCGCAACGCGGTCGAGCGCGCGCTGCTGCTGCCGAACCACCCGACGCTCGGCTTCGAGTCACCGCCGAAGAAGGACGACGGCTTCGCGACCGTCGACATCGACGTCCCGTTCAAGGTCGCCAAGCAGAAGCTCGTCGACGAGTTCGACCGCCGCTACCTCGAGGCGCTGCTCGGGGAGCACGACGGCAACATCTCCGCCGCCGCGCGCGCCGCCGG
Organism: Acidobacteriota bacterium; assembly: GCA_050257515.1. Lineage (GTDB taxonomy): Bacteria > Myxococcota_A > Polyangia > Haliangiales > Haliangiaceae > JABFXX01. The sequence goes on from JBLMXA010000754.1 coordinate 1,204, forward strand.
CATCGAGCGGATGTCGATCTACAAGATGATCCGCCGCCTCGGCCTCGACAAGAAGGACGAGGAGGACAGCGAGCACTCGCGCGCGCCGACCGCCACCGACGACGACGAGGCGCCGTCGATCAGCGAGGCGGACACGCCGCACCGGCGGTGATGCGTGCGGGGCGCCGGCGCCGCGAACGGCACCGACGGATCGTACGTCAGTTGACGACGTAGATCGCGCTCGCCGTGCCGCCCGGGTAGCCGCCCATCGTCACCGGCGTGGTCTTGCCGTTGTAGGTGATCTTCACGCTGGCGAGCGTGTTCGTGAACAGCACGAACAGCCCGCTGCCGCCGGTCGAGCTCGCCGAACGCGGGACGAGCTTGTTCGAGCCCGCCGCCGGCGGATCGACGTACTCGATCACGCCCTGCGAAGGATCGACGTCGATCGTCGCGCCGCTCGCGGGGTGCTTGCCGGTGGTCCCCGTCCACACGCTCGCGACGATCGCGGCCTGGAACCTGACGGAATTCGAATCGGGCTGGATCGACGCGGCGTACACGTCGTCGTTCAGCAGCGGCGCCTCGATCTCGCCGGCGCTGGCGCACAGGCTCGGCGTCGGCGACACGCACGACAGGCTGCTCGCGGTGGCGCTCCCACCGCCCGACGCGAGGCACGACTTCGGTCCGATCGACGTCAGCCCGCTGAACGAGGCCACGCTGTTGTGCGACGCCGCGCCGCTGCGGCCGCCGTAGACGTCGAGACCCTTGCCGGCGAGCTGCGGCATGACGGTGTCCACGCCGGCGCCGTTGCCGGGACCGTCGGGGACAGCCGCGGCCGTGCAGTTCGCCTCGGTCGGGTTGGCGCCCGACACCAGCGTCATCAGATCGACGAGGTGGATCGCGACAGGCGACGGCTTGCAGTCGAGGTTCGGGACGAGCTGCATCTCGATCAGGTCGTCGCCGACGTACTGCTGCGTCGCGAAGAAGATCAGGTCCGGCGTCGTCGGATCGCCTTGCTCGCGCTTGCACGGGCCGGCGAACCCGTAGACCTCGACATCGGCGAGCCCGCCGTCCGGCATGCCGAGCTGGAACTTGCCGCGGATCGCGTCGAGCAGCTTGCCGTACGTCGGCGCCGAGCTGTCGAGCTGGACGCACGACATCCGCGTGTCGCTCTTGTCGGTCTGGAAGTTGGGGCCGTCGAGGTGGACCTCGACCGAGGCGACGCACGAGGTATCGAGCTGCGTCGCGTTGCTCGGCGCGACGAGCTGCATGTCGACCACCGGGTCGGCGCATGCTGCGAGCAGGAGGAGGGGTACCGCGTACTTCATCTAGAAGCCTCGAACCATCGTGGGCTCGCGCGTCGCGTAGCTGTAGCCGCCGTACCCGGCGAGGCCGACGGCCGCGACGCCTGCCCACACGTACCAGTGCTCGTACCACTTCGCCGGCTGCGCGCGCGGCGAGGAAGCGTTCACGACGCTGCCGGCATCGACGAGGTTGTCGGGATCGAGCGCGACCTTGATCTTGCGCGCGATCGCCGCCGACGGCGTGTCGCCGTCGAGCTGGATCTGGTTGGACACCTTGCGCAGCTCGACGTCGTACAGGCGCACGGTGACGTGATCCTCGCTGCCGTCCTCGATGACGAGCATCTTCTTGACGCCGGTCAGCCGCGCGAGCTGGCGCGCGCGCTTGAGCCGCGGCTTGCCGGCGGGCGCCGCGGCGGTCGCGTCGACGAGCCGCGCGGCGCGGTCGACCTTGGTCTCCTTGTCGAGCGAGATCGGCATGCGGTAGGTCTGGTCCTTGTCGATCTCGACGAGGTCCGCGTAGGGCTCGCGATCGGGTGCCGTGATCTGCACGAGGTGGATGCCGACCGGCAGCTCCTGCCGATCCTTCGCCGGTCTCGCGTCGCCACCGTCGACCTGGACCTTGGCCTCGTCGGGATCGGCATCGACGCGCAGCGTGCCGGTCTCGGTGGTCTCGCGGTGCGCCTTCTTGATCATCGCACGCACGCGCGGCGACACGAGCCGCTTGTCGGGGATCCACGCCGGGTTGAGGCGGTACGCGCAGCGAAACTCCTTGAGCGCCTCGTCCCGCTCGTCGAGCGCGGCGGCGATGATGCCGCGCCACTCGGCGAGCTGCGCGAGCGCGGGGATCGGGTCGCCGTTCGCGGCCTGCTCGAGGATGCGCCCCTCGTCGGTCTCGATGATCTTGAGCGCGGTCGCGTAGTCGCTCGACGCGGCGGCTGCCTTGATCGCGTCGAGGTCTGAGATCAGCACGTTGCGGCCGTCGAGCGTCGCCTCGAGCTTCTCGGGGAGCTTGAACAGCAGGCCGCGCTGGCTCAGCACGCGGCGCAGGTTCGCGATCTGGCCGATGTCGCCGAGCTTGACGGCGGCGTTGACGAGCACGAGCTGATCGTCGGCGGGTCTCGCGTCGTCGTCGTCTCTCGCGTTGGCGTGCGCGACGGAAGCAGCGAGCGCGAGCGCCGCGATCACTCTACCCAGCACGGGTCATCCTCCTTGTTCTGCATCTCGACGGTGAGCGTGACGACGCGCCCGGCCTCGAGCGTCACCGAGCAGTGCTTCGTGCTGGGGATGTCGCTGTTCGTCAGCTTGACGCTGTACTTGCCGGGCGACAGGTGGAACACCGCGCCGGGCGTGTCCTTGTGCGGCTGGCCCGAGATCGCGACGGTCGCCCACGCCTCGGGTGTGCTGACGCGCAGGATCGCCTCGGCGGTCGCGGGCTTCTTCGCGGCCGCGGCGGCGGCGGCGCGCAGCTTGCCGCGCGACGGCCTCGTCGCAGGCGGCGGCTCGGGCGCGGCGACGGGCGGCAGTCGCGGCGGCTCCGGTGCGACGGTCGCTGGCGGCGGAGGTGGCGCCGGCGGCTGCACGATCGCGGTCACGATCGGCGTGACGACCGGCGCGGGCGGCGGCGTCATCGCCTTGGCGACGAGCGCGAGCGCGTCCGCCATCGGATCGCGGGTGTCGCTCGCGTCGTCATCGTCGGGCGCGAGCGAGATCGAGATCGCGGCGATCACGCCGACGAGCGCCGCACTGCCGAACACCGCGAGCGTCCACTTGTGGTTGCGATCGCGGACCTCGACGTGCCCGGTGCCGGTCAGCGTCGCGCCGCCGTGCACCGACGCGAGCTCGGGGCTGGGCAGCAGCGCCGCCGACAGGCTCGCGACGGGCGCGCTGCCGACGTCGGGCATCGCCGGCAGCGGCGCCGACCCGCGCGCGATCAGCTCGACGATCGGCGTGCTCTGCGAGGGCGTGGGCGGCGTCGTGCCCTCGGAGAACCGCAGCCGCGACGACGACGCGCGCTGCTCGCTGATCAGGGAGCGCGTCATGATCGTGACCGGGCGGTCGGTGATCATCGTGCGCTGGCCGGTGCTCGTGCCGATGCCGGGGGTGATCTCGCGGATCACGTGCGCCAGATCGTACGCGCCCTCGCGCCAGCCGTTCTGGAACCGCTCCTCGACGAGCGCGTCGATCAGCTGCTGCATGCGCGCGTAGCGATCGTGCGCGTCATGAGCGAGCGCGCGCATGCAGATCGCGTCGAGCCCGGGCGGCACCTGCGGGTTGACGACGCGCGGCGGGATCACGCGATGGGTGGTCTCGCGATCGTTCGCGGTGACCGAGCGGCCGAACGGATGCTTGCCGGTGACGAGCTCGTAGAGCACGACGCCGAGCGCGAACACGTCGGAGCGCGGCGTCAACGGCTCGCCGCGCGCCTGCTCGGGTGCCATGTACGCCCACTTGCCCTCGACGACGCCGGCGCCGTTGCCCTCGCGGCGCGCGATGCCGAAATCGGCGACGCGCACCTCGCCCGACGTCGTGAGCAGCAGGTTCGACGGGCTGATGTCGGCGTGGATCACCGCGCCGCCGGGGCGCGCGTGCGCGAACTCGAGGCCGGCGGCCGCGGACTGCACGATGTACGTCGCGACGCCGAGCGGCAAGCCGCGCGTGCCGCGTGCCTTGAGCAGCTGGCGCAGGCTCGGGCCGTCGACGAACTCCATGACGAGGAACACGTTGTCGCCGTCGCGGGCGAGATCGAGGACGCTCACGATGTTGCCGTGCTGCATGCCGACGAGCAGCTTGGCCTCGCCGATCAGGCGCTCGACGAACACGTGGTCGGTCGCGAGCTCGGGCAGCAGGCGCTTGATCGCGACCGGCTTCTGGAAGCCATGCGACCCGATCGCGTGCCCGCTGAACACCTCGGCCATGCCGCCGCGCCCGAGCAGGTCACCGAGGACATATCTGCCTTGCCGGCGCTGCGCGCCGGAGGCGGGCGCTTCCGCGCGCACCTCTCCTGTCGCCGTGGTCCCGGCCACGTAACCCGGAGGTTGCAACTGGCGGGCCTGCGCTAACCGATCGATCCATCACGAGGATTTCGGTCGGGTTATGTGGCTACCCGGGTAGCCACTCTAAAGCCGCTTCGGGGGACACCCTCACCCGCGCGGGGAAGCGACCCCCGCGACGTCGCGGCGCGACGGGGATCGACTATGTTGCACTTCAAATGCAACTGAGCGGACGGATCGACCGAGTGCGAGCGGAGCGAGAGCGAGGCTCCTTACGCGAAGGCGTGCCGCGATGAGCGGCCAAAAGTCCCTGCCGACGGCCGAGAGCCAGCGCGTGTTCGCCCCCGGGACCTTCGCCGGGCAGGTGGCGATCGTCACGGGCGGCGGCAGCGGCATCGGTCTCGCGACCGCCCTCGAGCTGGTCCGCCTCGGCGCGCGCGTCGCGATCTGCGGCCGCACCGCCGAGAAGCTCGAGGCCGCGCGCGCACAGCTCGCCGCGATCGACGGCGAGCGCGTGCTCGCGCAGCCGTGCGACATCCGCGAGCCGGCGCAGGTCGAGGCGTTCGTGCGCGCGGTGCTCGACAAGTTCGGGCGGCTCGACCTCGTCGTCAACAACGCCGGCGGTCAGTTCCCGTCGCAGGCGCAGCACATCACGCCGAACGGCTTCCTCGCGGTCGTCAAGAACAACCTCGTCGGCACGTTCGTCGTGTGCCGCGAGGCCGCGAACCAGTGGATGATCGCGCACGGTGGCGGGCGCATCGTCAACGTCATCGCGAACATCTACCGCGGGTTCCCCGGCATGGCGCATACCGGCGCCGCGCGCGCCGGCGTCGAGAACCTGACGATGACGCTCGCGGTCGAGTGGGCGCAGTTCGGGATCCTCGTCAACGCCGTCGCGCCCGGCATCATCCTGTCGTCGGGGACCGCGCAGTATCCGCCGCAGCTGCTCGAGCGCGGCATCGCCGAGACGCCGCTCAAGCGCGCGGGTACGTGCGAGGAGGTCGCGGCATCGATCGTGTTCCTCGCGTCACCGGCCGCGCAGTACATCACCGGCACCACGCTGCGCATCGACGGTGCGCAGTCGCTGTGGGGCCGCAGCTGGGAGATCCCGTAATGGACCTGGGCCTGGGTGGCAAGCTGTGTCTCGTCGCGGGCGCGAGCCGCGGCATCGGCCGCGCGATCGCGCTGCAGCTCGCGCGCGAGGGCGCGCGCGTCGCCGCGATCGCGCGCGGCGAGGAGGATCTCGAGCGCGTGCACCGCGAGCTCGACGTCGTCGGCGGCGGCCCGCACGCGACCATCGTCGCCGACGTCTCGACACCCGACGGCGCGAGCGCGGCGATCGTCGGTGCGGCGGCCTCGCTCGGCGGGCTCGACGTCGTCGTCGCGGTCGCCGGCAAGTCGTTCGCACGCGAGGCCGCGGCGATGGACGACCTCGATCTCGGCAAGTCGCTCGACGCGAACCTGTGGAGCGCGGCGCGCATCGCGCAGCGTGCCATGCCGCACCTCGTGAAGCGCGGCGGCGGTTCGATCACGATGTTGTCGTCGATCTGGGGCCGCGAGGCCGGCGGCGCGCCCGGCTACAACGTCGCGAAGGCCGGCGTGATCGCGCTCGGCAAGGCGCTCGCGCGCGACTACGCGGCGAAGAACATTCGCGTCAACACCGTCGCGCCGGGCTCGATCCTGTTCCCCGGCGGCGGCTGGGACAAGCGCCAGCAGGCCGACCCCGCCGGCATCGCGGAGATGATCCAGCGCGATCTGCCGTTCGGCCGCTTCGGCAAGCCCGAGGAGGTCGCCGACGTCGTCGCGTTCCTCGCGTCGCCGCGCGCCGCCTGGATCAGCGGCGCGTGCGTCGTCGTCGACGGCGCGCAGTCGAAGAGTTTTTGAACCGCCAAGACGCCAAGCACGCCGAGCTAGGAGAAAAATCTTCTTCTGGCTCCGGCTTGGCGCCCTCGGCGCCTTGGCGGTTCAATCTCCGACGTAGCGGGACGCCGGCCGGATCAGGCGGCCGGTGCGGCGCTGCTCGCAGACGTGGGCCGACCAGCCTGCGACGCGGCCGACCGCGAACGTCGGCGCGAACTGCTCGCGTGGCAGGCCGACGGCGTCGAGCAGGACGGCGGTGTAGAACTCGACGTTCGCGGCGAGCGGCCGGTCGGGCTTCCGGTCGCGGAGGATCTTCGCGGCGGCCTGCTCGACGGCGCGCGCGAGGCCGAGGCGCGGCGACGCGAGCGGGCGCACCGCCTCCTCGAGCACGGCCGCGCGCGGATCGCGGACGCGGTAGATGCGATGGCCCATGCCCATGATGCGGCGGCCGGCGGCGAGCTCGCCGAGCAGCCACGCCTCGGCGTGCGAAGGCTCGCCGATCGCATCGAGCATGTCGAGCACCGGGCCCGGCGCGCCGCCGTGCAGCGGCCCCTTGAGCGCGCCGACGCCCGCGACGACCGCCGAGATCAGATCCGATGCGGTCGACGTGACGACGCGCGCGGTGAACGTCGACGCGTTCATGCCGTGGTCGATCACGGTCGCGAGATAGGTGTCGAGCGCGCGCTCCTGCGCGGCGTCTCCCGGCGTGCCGCGGGTCATCCGCAGGTAGTCGGCGGCATGCGAGCGCGCCGGATCGGGGGCGATCGCGGGCTCGCCGCGCCGTCGCCGGCTCCAGCCGGACACGAACACCGCCGCCGCGCCGATCGCGGCGACCGCGTCGGTGGCATCGTCGCCGGCCGACCGCAGGTGGCCGAGCGCCGCGCGCAGCGCGTCCATCCCGTCGCTCGCGTCGAGCGCGTCGCCGAGCCGCGGCACGTGCTCGAACGCGGTGACGCGAGCACGGCCGAGCGCCTCGCGCAGCTCGCCGGCGATCGCGAGCCCGCCGGCGGCCAGTACGCGCGCCGCCGCGGCCTCGAAGCCGTGAGGCGCCAGCTGCTCGACCGGCTCGCCGGCGATCACGAGCCTGCCGTGCTCTCCGTCGACATCCGAGATCGCGGTCTCGGCGACGACGACTCCGTCGAGGCCCGAGCTGGTTGCTTGCGTCATCTGGTCACCTCCTGGTTCGAGATGTAAGGTGTCCAGCATGGTTGATCAACGTAGATTCGACGATCAACGTTGGGTCGACTCGCGCGCCGCCGCGAAGCACCTCGGGATCTCGGCGCGTACGCTCTACGCCTACGTCAGCCGCGGCCAGATTCGCAGCGTCGCCGGCGACCGGGGCCGGCCCCGCCTCTACGCGATGGCGGATCTCGAGCGCCTGCGCGTCCGCCGTGACGCGCGCCGCGGTCACGGCGCCGTCGCCGCCGGCGCGCTGCGCTGGGGCGAGCCGGTGCTCGACTCCGCGATCACCGCGATCACGCCGCGCGGCCCGGCGTACCGCGGCCAGCTCGCGGTCGACCTCGCGGCCAGCGGCGCGCGGTTCGAGAACGTCGCGGAGCTGCTGTGGTCGGGCTACCTGCCGCGCGAGCCGGTGATGTGGCCACGCGTCGCCGTGCCGGTCGCGCAGCTCGCGAAGCTCGTGCCGTACGGCGCGCGTCCGCTCGACGTGATGGCGCTCGTCGTGCAGAGCGCCGCGCTCGTCGATCCGCATCGAGACGACGGCCGACCCGACGCGATCGTCGGCCGCGGCCGCAAGCTGATCCCGCTGCTCGCCGCCTCGCTCGCGCCGGAGTTCGCGACCGCGTCGGTCACCCGCGCGCTCACCGCCGGCACGATCGCGGAGATCGCGGCGCGCGCGCTCGGTCTCGACGACGACGCGGCGCCTCTGCTCGAGCGCGCGCTCGTGCTGCTCGCCGATCACGAGCTCAACGCCTCGAGCTTCGCCGCGCGCGTCGCGGCATCGACCGGCGCCGATCCGTACGCGTGCGTGGCGGCGGCGCTCGCGACCGTCTCCGGTCCGCTGCACGGCTCGGCGGCCGAGGCCATCGCGCGCTTCGCCGACGAGCTCGGCGGCCCCGACCAGGCGCGTGCCGCGGTGCGCGCACGACGCAAGACGGGCGAGGACCTGCCGGGGTTCGGCCACCCGCTCTATCCGGGCGGCGATCCGCGCGCGCCCCCGCTCGTCGAGCTCGCGCGGGGCTCGAGCCAGCGCCGCGCGCGCACGCTGCTCGCGCTGGTCGACGCGGCCGAGGTGCCGCCGAGCGTCGACGTCGGGCTCGCCGCGCTCGCCGCAGCGCTCGGCATCGCGCCCGCCGCCGCGTCCGGCCTGTTCGCGGTCGCGCGCAGCGCCGGCTGGCTCGCGCACGTGCTCGAGCAGCGCGCGCAGCGCTTCCTGCTGCGGCCGCGCGCCCGCTACGTCGGCGTGCCGGTCAGGCCTTGACGCCGTGAGGCGCCGCCGGGTCGAACTCCGCCTTCGACACGGGCAACCCGCGCAGCACGAGCGTCAGCACGACGCCGCCCTGGACGTACGCCTTGGGCAGGAACAGGAAGTAGTTCTTGACCCCGTCCTCCGGGGCCGTGCCGTGCGCCTGCGTGCCGGGGTTGCCGGTCAGCATGCGGACCTTCTCGCCCGGCTGCAGCACGAACCCCGGATCGATGATGCCGAGCAGCGACTTCTTGTTCGAGCCGCGGCGGCCGACCGTCATCCCGCAACCTCGCGTGTTGAACGGCGCCTTGCCGTCGTTCTCGAGGATGACCCACTCGCTGTTGAGCGCCTCGGCCGCCTCCGCAGCCTTGATCTCGACGAACCGGATCGCCATGGCGCGCGGAGCATACACGCCCGACGAGCCGTTGCAATCGCCGGGGAACCATCGATAATCAGGCCCGCATGGGCAAAGAGGTGATCCGGGTTGTAGCGGCCGTCATCGAGCACGAGGGGCGCTACCTGATCACCCAGCGTAACGCGAACGCCGTGCTCCCGCTGCTGTGGGAGTTCCCCGGCGGGCGCGTCGAGCCCGGCGAGGACGAGTCCGCCGCGCTCGTGCGCGAGGTGCGCGGCCGCATCGGCGTCGACGTGATCGTCGGCGCCAAGCTCGGCGAGCACCTCCACGAGTACACGACGTACGAGGTCCAGCTGACGATGTACTCGTGCAAGCTTCCGGCGGAGGCGAGGCCATACCCGGCGACGGTCGCCGACCTGCGGTGGGTGACGTCGCGCGAGTTCCTCGACTACGACTTCCCGCCCGCCGACGAGAAGACGATGTCGAAGCTGCTCGGGCTCGTGCGGAACTAGGTGGAAATCACCTCTCTCGCGCTCGCGACCGAGCTCGCGCTCGCCCAGACGCGTGGCACCGTCGTCGACCGCGGCGGCTACATCCGCGTCGAGACTCCGGACGAGCCGGGCTGGAGCGATGGCAACTTGCTCGCGCTGCCGCACGCGCCCGCGCCCGCCGACGTGCCGCGCTGGATCGACACGTTCCGCCACGAGCTCGGCGAGCATCGCGCGGTGTCGCTGCGCTGGGACGAGCCGACCGGCGAGCGCTACGCCGAGCTCGAGGTCGACACGTACGAGCTGATGCTCGCCGGCGAGGTGCTCGCGCCGCCGCACTCGCTGCCGACGCGCGAGCTCGCGCCCGACGAGCTCGCGCTCACCGCCGAGCTCGCGTTCGCGATCGGCGACCGCCACGACGACGCCTACCACCAGTTCCTGCGCCGCCGCGCGCGCTGGCACGAGCAGCTCGTCGGCGAGCTCGGTGCGCGCTTCTTCGGCGCGTTCGATCGGGACCAGCTCGTCGCGAGCCTCGGGCTCGTCCCGCTCGGTGCGGTCGCGCGCTATCAGGACGTGCAGACCTCAGCGACGCATCGCCGCCGCGGCCTCGCCGGCTCGCTGCTCGCGACGGCCGCGCGCGCGTTCCCGCAGGTGTCGCGGTTCGCGATCCTCGCCGAGGCGGGTAGCGACGCGACGCGCGTGTACACGCGCGTCGGCTTCACGATGCGCGAGCGGTGCGCGCGCGCCTACACGACGCGGCGCACGAGCTGAGCGAGCGCGAGCCGCGCGCCGGCCGCTGCCGCGATC
>JBLMXA010000755.1:0-2734 GCA_050257515.1 Acidobacteriota bacterium
CGCGGTGATCGCGCGCGCGCGCCGCGAGTACGCGCGCCGCGCCGGCGCCCTCGTCGAGGCCATCCGCCGCCACGTGCCCGGCGTCGCGCTTCGCGAGCCCGAGGGCGGGCTCTCGCTGTGGCTCGAGCTTGCCGACCGCGGCGACGAGCTCGCGCTCGTGCACGCCGCGCTGGCCGAGGGCGTGATGTTCGATCCGGGCGGCCTGTTCCGCGCCGAGGCGAGCGAGCGCGTCGCGCTGCGCCTGTCGTTCGCCGGCGAGCCACCGGAGCGGCTCGTCGAAGGCGCGCGCCGGGTCGCGCGTGCGCTCGCGGCGTGGCGCGCTACTGGATCACGACGAGCGAGTTGACGCCGGCACCGGCAAACGAGATGCCCTTCTGCGTCGCGGGATCGGTGAACGTGCCGAACATCGTGCCCTGCCCCGTCGTCGTGTCGATCGTCACCACGCGGCCGGTGCCGTCGTGCGTGAAGCCGAACACCTGGTTCTGCGCGAACGACACGCCGAACAGCTTCGGGTAGCCGGTCGCGCCGAGCGGCGTCACCACGCCGGTCGCGACGTCGACCGTGACGAGGATGTTGTCGTTCTGCGTCTGCGAGTCCGCCAGCTTGTACGCCGAGCCGAACACGGTGCCGTTGCCGACGCCGACCATGTCGCCCGACAGCGCGTAGCCGTTCTGCATCATCACCGGCGCCTTGACGACCGGGGTCGCGCCCGAGATGTCGATCTCGCAGATCGCGCCCATGTAGTCGCCGATCCACAGCCGACCGTCGGAGGTCGTCGTCAGCGCGACGCCCTTCTGGCCGCACGCCGACAGCGAGCCGACCATCGTGACGTGGCCGTCCGTCGCGCTCGCCGTGTACAGCGCGGTGTTCGAGATCGTGTAGATCGTGCCGTTCGGTGCGACCGCGAGATCGGTGATCACGTCGTTGTTCGGCGCGTTGAACTTGCCGACCGTCACGAGCTGCTTCGAGCCGAGGTCGATCGTGTAGAGCACGGTGTCGCTGTGCGCGTATACCGAGTAGCTGCCGCCGCCGCTACCGTTGCCGGGCGCGTCGACGCCGCCGCCACCTCCACCTCCGCCTCCGCCGCCGCCTCCTCCGTTGCGCGCCGGGCCGCAGGCCGCGAGCGCGAGCACGAGCACGATGATCTGCCGCATGGTGTCCCCCTAGGCTCCTGCGCCCGACGCCTGGATCTGGAACGAGTCGATGGTCGCGTGGCTCATGTAGTCGTACGCCGTGATCAACAGGTTTCCGCTCGCCTGGCGCGAGATGATCACGTAGCCGTAGTTCGTGCCGCTCGTCAGCGGCGCGCCGCCGTTGCCCACGATGATCTCCTTGTCGTAGGACGCGTGCCGGTACTCGTGGGTGTGGCCGACGATCAAGAGCGTGAGCGGATGCTTGCCGATGATCGTCTGGCTCTGTGTACACGGCGTCTGTGACACGTCCGCCGCACTCTCGTGACGAACGACGAACGTGTACGTCGTCGACGGCGTCAGCGCCTGATCGAGCCACGTCGACTGCGTCGAGCTCCACGCGTTGCACGCGACGAACACGAACTTCGCGGTCCAGCTGTTGTCCTTCGCGGTGACGTTCTCGACATAGTAGGGCTGGTTGATGCCGTTCGGCGCCAGCATCATGCTGACGAAGTCGGACATGTTCGCCGTGATGCCATCGGACGACCCCGGCCCGCAGTTGGAGTCGGTCGCGCCGGTGCACTCGTGGTTGCCCATCGCCGCGTAGAGCGGGCCGTTGAACGCGGCGCGCGCCGTCATGTACTTGTCGAGCTGGGCCGTCTGCGAGCTGCCGCTCGGGCTCGTGAACTGGTAATCGCCGGTCGCGACGACGAACGCGGGGTGCGACGGCTCGGCCGCGACGTCCTGGTAGATCTTCGTGATGATCGCGGTCGGGTAGCCCGCGGTGTCATCGATCGAGGGCGGCCGCGTGTCGCCGACCACGGCGAACACGAGGTCGGACACCGACGACGAGCCGCTGCCGCTGCCGCTGCCGCTGCCGCTGCCGCTGCCGCTGCCGCTGCCTCCGCCGCCCCCACCGCCACCACCACCGCCGCCGCCGCCGCCATTCTGATTGCTCGCGGTACAGGCCGCGAGCGCGAGAGTGAGTGCGAACAAACAACGCATGCGAGCCCCCAGTGGAAGACGTCGGAACCGTAGTGCTCTCGCTCGTCGAGCCGCAAGCGTTTTCTCCTCGGCGCGCTGCGCAAAATCAGTCGGTGTCCCAAGGATGCACAGGGATCTTTGCCCCAGGTGCGCACTCCTGTTTGCGTCTGTTCGTCGGGCTGGGGCTTTTTTCCTCTCGACGAGCGTCAGACGCTCGTGTTACTCGCTGCACCTTCGATAACGGAGGAGCCCGACGTGCGCAATGCAGCTCTCGCGATGATGATCTTCGGTGCAATGGCTTGCCGCGCAGGCGGCAGCAGCGGTGGTGGCGGTGGCGGCGGTGGCGGCGGAGGAGGCGGCGTCGACTCGCCGGCCTCGTCGGCGATGACGGTCAAGCAGATCCGCATGAACCAGCCGACCAACGGCCAGATGGTGTCGCTCGAGAACGTCGTCGTCACGGGCCACGTGACGTCGAAGAAGTACGGCCACGTCTGGGTCCAGGACGCCGGCGGCGGCGAGTACAGCGGCATCGAGGTGTTCTGCGACTACGGCGGCACGAAGCCGAACTGCTCGATGACGCAGGCGCAGATCGACGCGCTCGCGATCGGCACCGTCGTCAA
>JBLMXA010000756.1:0-6328 GCA_050257515.1 Acidobacteriota bacterium
AAGCGGATGATGGGGTTCAACGTGCTGCGCGTGATGGGCTGGGACAGCTTCGGGCTGCCCGCCGAGCGGCGCGCCGAGCGCACCGGCGAGCACCCGAGCGTGATCACCGCGCGCAACATCGCCACGTTCAAGGGCCAGCTCAAGAAGCTCGGCCTGTCGTACGACTGGACGCGCGAGCTCGCGACGAGCGATCCGAAGTACTACAAGTGGACGCAGTGGATCTTCGAGGTGCTGTTCGAGCGCGGGCTCGCGTATCGCGCCGAGGTGCCGGTGAACTTCTGCCCGGCGCTCGGCACCGTGCTCGCGAACGAGGAGGTCCACGACGGCAAGTACATCGAGACCGGCGACGACGTCGAGAAGCGCCTGCTGCGCCAGTGGATGCTCAAGATCACCGAGTACGCCGACCGACTGACCGAGGATCTCGAGGGGCTCGACTGGCCGGCGGGCACGTACAAGGCGCAGAAGGACTGGATCGGCAAGTCGACCGGCGCGAACGTCGTGTTCCAGCTCGTCGGCAAGCCCGATTCGATCACGGTGTTCACGACGCGCCCCGACACGCTGTTCGGCGGCACGTACGTCGTGCTCGCGCCCGAGCACGCGCTCGTCGATCAGATCACGACGCCCGAGCAGCGCGCTGCCGTCGAGGCCTATCGCGCCGAGGTCGGCAAGCGCAGCGAGCGCGATCGCACCGTCGAGGCCGCCGACGCACCGAAGACCGGCGTGTTCACCGGCGCGTACGCGGTGAACCCGGTCAACGACGCGCACATCCCGGTGTGGATCGCGGACTACGTGCTCGCGAGCTACGGCACCGGCGCGGTGTTCGCGTGCCCGGCGCACGACGAGCGCGACTGGGCGTTCGCGAAGAAGTTCGAGCTGCCGATCGTCGAGGTCGTCGCCGGCGGCGACGTCGATCTCGGGGCGTACACCGGCGACGGCAAGCACGTGCGCAGCGAGTTCCTGAACGGGCTCGACAACGCGCACGCGATCGACAAGGTGATCGACTGGCTCGTCCAGAACGGCAGGGGCGAGCGCACGATCCGCTACAAGCTCCGCGACTGGCTGTTCTCGCGCCAGCGCTACTGGGGCGAGCCGTTCCCGCTCTACGAGCTGAACGGCGAGGTCCACGAGGTGCCGAAGGCCGAGCTGCCGGTCGTGCTGCCGCAGATCGACGAGTACAAGCCGACGCGCGACGGCCAGCCGCCGCTCGCGCGTGCGAAGGACTGGCTGCACTACAAGGGCGGCACGCGCGAGACCAACACGATGCCGCAGTGGGCGGGCTCGTGCTGGTACTACCTGCGCTTCCTTTCCCCGAACAATGACGGCGTCGCGTGGGAGCCCGACGAGGAGAAGTACTGGATGCCGGTCGACCTCTACGTCGGCGGCAGCGAGCACGCGGTGCTGCACCTGCTCTACGCGCGGTTCTGGCACAAGGTGCTCTTCGACGCCGGCTACGTGTCGACGAAGGAGCCGTTCCAGCGGCTGTTCCACCAGGGCATGATCCACAAGACGTCGTTTCGCGATCTCGCGACCGGCAAGTACCACTACGACACCGACGTCGAGCAGCGCGAGGGCCAGTGGGTGCTGAAGGCCACCGGCGAGCCGGTCGAGACCAAGCTCGACAAGATGTCGAAGAGCCGGCTCAACGTCGTCAACCCCGACGACATGGCGAACGAGTACGGCGCCGATGCGATGCGCCTGTACGAGCTGTTCATGGGCCCGCTCGAGGATGGCGTCGAGTGGGAGACGAGCGGCGTCGCCGGCACGCGGCGGTTCCTCGATCGGATGTGGCGGTTGCTCGTCGTGCCCGCGCAGGAGCCCGGCGAGATCGACACGCTGACCACGAAGGTCAGCGAGGACGCGCCGGCCGACAACAAGGACCTCGAGCGCGCGCTGCACGCCGCGATCAAGAAGGTCACGCAGGCGGTGACCGACCTGCGGTTCAACACCGCGATCGCCGAGATGATGGTGTTCGTCAACGAGGCGACGAAGGCGACCTCGATCCCGCGCGCGTGGTTCGAGATGTTCGTCAAGATCCTGTCGCCGTTCGCGCCGCACCTCGCCGAGGAGCTGTGGCAGCGGCTCGGCCACACGCAGTCGATCGCGTACGAGCCGTGGCCGGCGCACGACGAGGCGAAGCTCGCGCGCGATACGATGGTGATCGCCGTGCAGGTCTCGGGCAAGCTGCGCAGCCAGATCGAGGTGCCGCTCGACGCGAGCGAGGCCGCGATCCTCGCGGCGGCCAAGGCCGACGACAAGGTCCAGGCGTTCCTCGCCGGCAAGGCGATCAAGCGCGAGATCTACGTCAAGGGCCGGCTGGTCAACCTCGTCGTATGAGCACGCACGAGCGGGTGCTCCACTGCGCCGAGTGCGGCGCACAGCTGAGCCCGGCGCCGGACGCGAAGGAGATCGTGTGCGCCTACTGCGGCGCGACCACGGTGCGCGAGGACGAGCGCGCGCCGCCGCCGCCGCCGAACCGCGGGCCGACCCGGCGCGAGAGACGCGCGCAGCGCGAGCGCGAGCGCGACCACGCGCGGCGGGCCGCTCGCCGCAAGCAGATCGCGACCGCCGTGTTCACGGTCGCGTTCCTCGCCGCCGCGGCCGGCGCGCTCGCGTACCTGTACTTCCGCACCGAGCGGACGTGGCGAGGCACGCCGGTGCTCGCCGACGTCGACCGTGACGGCGTCGAGGACATCCTCGGCCACTGGCAGGAGAATCAGCACGACCACATCCGCTTCGTGGTCGGCCTGATCGACGGCGCGTCGCACGACATCCGCTGGTCCTACGTGGTGCCGACCGGCAAGTACGTGCAGGACGAGGATCTCGCGCTCGCCGACGGTGGCGCGCTGGCCGTCGCGTCCGGCAAGCCCGAGCTGCTCGTGCTCGACGTGCGCACCGGCAAGCTGCGCGCGACGATCGATCTACCCGATGCGCCGCAGTTCGTCGTCGCGCACGGCAGCCTCGCGCGGGTGTGGCTGCACAGCGGCGAGCCGGTCACCGTCGACCTCGCGAAGGGCCAGCTCGTGCGCGATGCAGCCGAGCCCGCGTGGGCGCCGTTCGACACGTTCCAGGACTGCCCGGCGGTCCACTGCGCGCACGGCCACGACGTGCCCGGCATGCACGTCGTCCAGGAGCAGTTCGAGCCGGGCTCCGACGACGCGGTCGAGGTCGGCCGCAAGGAGATGGGCACGCACCTCGGCATGCTCGCCGGCGTGTCGCGCTCGACGGGCCAGGTGAAGTGGACGCGCACGCTGTCGAGCCCCGACGGCACCGCGACGCAGCCGCTCGAGGTCACCGTCGCGCACGGTCGCGCGTACTTCGAGTACGAGGTCGAGAACCCCGGCCAGGACACGTACCACGTCGCCGCGATCAGCGCGTCGACGGGCGAGATCGTCTGGGACTTCGACCGCAAGAGCTGGCACAACAGCTCGTCGATCGTCGCCGGGCAGCGCGTGTACGTGACCACGCAGCACGGCTTGCTCGTGCTCGACGCGGAGACGGGCGCGCGGATCGTGAGGCTGTGGTGATCGCGACGCGAGCTCTGGCCCTGACCGTCGCGCTGTGCTCGTCGATCGCCGGCGCCACGCCCGACCCCCGCGACGTCGCGACCGCCGTCGCGACCGAGCAGCTCAAGGCAGGGCCGATCGCCGGCATGTCGATCGCGATCGTCCAGGACGGCAAGACCTTGTTCGCCGGCGGCTTCGGCAAGGCCGAGCTCGACAACGACGTCGCCGCGACCGAGCAGACGGTCTACCGCATCAACTCGATCACCAAGGCGTTCACCGCGACGCTGATCCTCCAGCTCGCCGAGGCCGGCAAGCTGCGGCTCGAGGATCACGTGTCGAAGTACTTCCCCGAGTACACGCACGACCACGATCCGACGCTCGTGCAGCTGCTCACGCACACGAGCGGGATGGCGAGCTACCAGGGGCCGCTGTTTCACAAGAGCATCAAGCTCGATCTCACCGCGAAGCAGTGGGTCGACGCGCTTGCCGCGGACAAGCTGTTCCTCGCCGCGCCCGACACGGCGTGGTCGTACAGCAACGCCGCGTACGATCTGCTCGGCATGATCGCGACGAAGCTCACGGGCGAGGATCTCGCGCACCTGTTCGCGACCCGGATCGCCGCGCCGGCGGGGCTGACGCAGACGGCGCTGTGCGACACGCGCGCGGTCGTGCCGCACCGCGCGCGCAGCTACGTGTGGGTCAAGGATCACTTCGAGCATGCCGAGTCCTGGGGCACGTACGGCGAGGCGAGCGGCGGGCTGTGCTCGTCGGTGCTCGATCTCGTGAAGTTCGTGCAGGCGCTCGACGCCGGCAAGCTCGTGTCGGCGAGGTCGCTCGCGCGCATGCGCGCGCCGCGCGTGCTGCCCGGCGGCCAGAGCTTCGACTACGGCCTCGGCACGCGGCGCGGTCACGTCGGCAAGACTCGCGTGATCGCCTACACCGGAAGCGGCGAGGAGTGGTCCTCGGCGGCCGTCGAGGTCGCCGATCGCAAGCTGCTCGTCGTCGTGCTCGCGAACACCGCGCCGGGCGGCGAAGGCAGCTCGCCGGCGCTCGCGATGGACATCGTGCGGCGGCTGCTCGGCATCACCGATCACCTCGCCGATCTCGCCGTGCCCGCCGCGCTCGGCGCGAAGCTCGCCGGCAAGTGGCAGTCGCCCGATGGCTCGGTCCACGAGCTCGCGATCGACAACCACCACCTGGTCGCGAAGGACTCCGGCCACGAGCTACGCTTCTACTACCAGGGCCGTGGCAGCTTCCGCACCGGCGACGACACGCCGCTGCGCGGGCTCGAGATCGTGTTCGACCTCGCGCACAAGCAGCCGGCGCTGTCGGTCTACCGGTCGGGGGTCTTCAGCGAGGGCGATCTGCCGCGGCGGATCGGCGACTAACGCGCCCGCGCCTGCGCAGCCTCAAGCGCGAACTGGCCGTCCTCGCGTTCCTCGGGCGTGCGCGTCCTGGCGTCCGCGATCAGCTTCGCCCACACCGGCGCGAGCGCCGGATCGTCGAGGTCGCACACCAGCATCACGAGATCGCAGCGCTGGCTCCACGCGCCGAGCGAATCGTACGCGGCGGCGAGTGCGGGCACGTCGCTTGCGGGGAACGTGCCGCGCAGGTTCTCGACCCGCTGCGACTGGCCGTGGACGACCGCGGACAGCGCCTCGCGGCCGGCGGGCGATAGCTTCGCCCGCTCGAGCGCGCTCGGCGGCAGGTTCGCGAGCGTCGCGGCGGTCGGCCGGTCGCGCTCGGAGAACGGGAACACGCCGGCGGCGCGCAGCAGCTCGACGACGTGCGGCGTGCCGTGGCTGCGGCATGCCGCGAGCTCGTCGGAGGTGATCGCGACCGCGAGCAGCACCTTCGTGTACGTGCCGCCGATCGTGCGCGGGTACACGCCGGGCAGGTGCGCGAACATCAGCGCGTGCACCGCCGCCTCGCCGAGCGGCAGCGTGCCGTTCGCGACGACGCGCCGCATACGCAGGCCGGCGGCGACCTCGGCGATCAGCCGGGGCCCCCACAGGGTGGGCGTGCGCGTCGCGAGCGCGAGCTCGAGCTGGCTCACCGCCGCGAGCCCGGCGGTGACGTACAGCGCGCCGCCGAGCGGCGAGCGGCGAAACTCGACGACGTCGGCGAGCCCGCCGAGATGAAACGGCGGCACGGCCGTGTGGATGTTCGACTCGGCGGGGCCGAGCGCGCCGGCGAGCTCGTCGGCGAGGACGGTGGCGAAGGACATGCGGCGCAGGCTAGCGCGCGCGTGCATCGCCGATCACGCCATCACGCTGCGAGATCGCGCCAGCTCACCAGGCCACGTTGTTCGAGCGCAGCCCGTCGACCGTCGCCCACGTCGTCTGGCCGGGGAAGCCGTAGCAGCATACGTTCGACGGGAACGCCGACGCCGTGTACGTATCGAATGGATTGGTCGTGTTGCTCGCGTTGCACGTGACGGTGTGATTGCCGCCTGGAAAGCCGACGACCGAAACCGACATCCAGTTGCAGCCCGCCAGGCAGCCGCTGACCGAGCACGCGGCGCCCTTCGCGAGATCGACGCGCTTGACCGGCCCGACCGCGCTCGAGTACGCGGTCGCGCTCGAGCCGCAGCCGGACATGCAGCTGTTCGTGGCGTAGATGCCGGCGCGGATGTACGAGCCGCCGTCGGCGGACACCAGCGCGTACGTCGCGGCGTCAGTGCCGATCGCGGTCGTCGACGTGCACGCCGACGTGGTGCAGCGCTGCCACTGGTAGTGGTACGCGCCCGCCGGCATGCCCAGCATGAAGCCGGACGGAGTCGCGGTCAGCGTGCTTCCGACGCTCGTGGTGCCGCCCACCGACGC
>JBLMXA010000757.1:0-2959 GCA_050257515.1 Acidobacteriota bacterium
CCGGTCAAGTTCAGCGTCGACGCGCCCGGGCGCAGCGGCGATCTCGTCGTCACCGTCGACGCGTACGACGCGGCCGGCAACCAGGTCGGCACCGGCTCGACGATGACGACCGTCGCCGCGCCGACCGCGAACCTGATGCTCGACGCGACCGACTTCGTCGTCAACACGACGGTCGCGATGGACCAGTACCTCGGCGTCGATTACGACTACGACTCGCACGGCCTGCAGCTCGCCGCCGGCGGCGATGGCACGTGGACGGTCGCGTTCCGCGACAACTGCAACAACACGAACTCGTGCAGCCTGTACGCGCGACGGTTCGACGCGAAGGGCGTCGCGGTGAAGACCGCCGCGGCCGCCGGCACCGACTCGTTCCCGCTCAACACCGCGTTGAGCGATCAGTTCACCGAGACCGCGATCGCGACCGCCGGGTCGACGACGGTGGCGGTGTGGAACTCGACCGATGTCACGATGGCGCGCGGCGTCGCGTGCCGCACGATCGACGCGCAGGGCACCACGAGCTCGGGCGAGCTGTCGCTGTCGAACGACGCGTCGAGCGTCGTCAGCCTCGCGCCGCTGATGACCGGCAACTTCGCGGTCGCGTGGCAGATCGGGTTCGCGCCGAACGCGTCGATCCGCACCGCGATCGTCAAGCCGGACTGCACGCTGCTGACGGCGGTCGCGAGCGCGTCGACGACGCCGGGCGCGAGCACCGGCCCGACGAGCGCGCACGTCGCGTCGAACGCCGACAAGCTGCTGTACGCGTGGATCACCGACGGCGACGTCTACGTGCGCACCGGCGCGAACAACACGGGCCCGAGCGGGACCGGCGACATGAAGATCCTGTCGCACGACGCGAACTACACCGCCGAGACCGTGCGCCTGGCGCCGCTCGGGACGGGCTTCGCGCTCGTCGTGCGGTGGGTGAACCCGACGAATACCGGCAGCCCCGGCAAGATCGAGCTGTTCCAGCTGAACGCGAGCGGCTCGCCGATGGGCATGCAGACGCTGATCACCGATCAGAGCCGCTCGGACTTCATCTCGGGCTGGCAGGCTCCGGGCATCGCGGTGCGCGCGATGGACGGCGCGATGCTGATCGTGTGGCATCAGTGCGACGAGGCCGGCACGGTCGGCACCTGCGACGTCTACGGCCGCATGGTCCGCCCGAACGGCACGCCCTCGGGCGCCCCGTTCATGATCCCGACGACGACGACGCTCGACCAGACGAGCCCGAGCGCGATCGCGCTGCCCGACGGCTCGTTCGCGGTCGCGTGGAACGACCAGAGCCACACCGGCGCCGACAGCTCCGGCTACGCGGTGCGCGCCCGGATCATCTACCCCGCCTACGACCCGAACGGCTCCATGTAACCGCCAAGGCGCCGAGACCGCCAAGTCGGAGCCAAAGTAGGTCCTCTCTTGTGGCTCCGGCTTGGCGCCCTCGGCGCCTTGGCGGTTCAATCCTCTTCGTCCGCCCGGTGGTCGATGCCGAGCGCGCGCATCTTCTTGTAGAGGTGGCTGCGCTCGAGCTGGAGCTCGCGGGCGGTGTTCGAGACGTGGTGGTCGTTCGCCTCGAGCGCGGCGACGATGATGTCGCGCTCGGCGGCCTCGACGAGCGTCTTGAACGGCGTGCCGCGCGCGAACTCCGACTTGACCGCCTTCACGCGCGGCAGCGCCTCGGCGACGTCGGCCTCGCTGATCACGTCGGCGTCGCCGGTGAGGATCGCGAGCCGCTCGACCATGTTCTTGAGCTCGCGCACGTTGCCCGGCCAGTCGTGCTGCATGAGCAGCGTCATCGCGCCGGACGCGACCTTCTTGGCCCGCCGGTCGTTGTCGGCGCACACCTGCTCGAGGAAATGCTCGACGAGCGCGGGGAGGTCCTCGCGCCGCGCTCGCAGCGGCGGCAGCTCGATCGGCACGACCGCGAGGCGGTAGTAGAGGTCCTCGCGGAACCGGCCGGCGGCGATCTCCGCCTGCAGATCCTTGTTCGTCGCCGCGACGACGCGCACGTCGACCTTGATCGTCTCGGCCCCACCGACCCGCTCGAGCTCGTTCTCCTGGAGCACGCGCAGCACCTTCGCCTGCGCGCTCGGGTTCATGTCGCCGACCTCGTCGAGGAACAGCGTGCCGCCGTCGGCGAGCTCGAACTTGCCGCGCCGCTGCTGGGTCGCGCCGGTGAACGCACCCTTCTCGTGCCCGAACAGCTCGCTCTCGATCAGCTCGCTCGGGATCGCCGCGCAGTTGAGCTTCACGAACGGACCGTCCGCGCGCTTGGAGTGATCGTGGACCGCGCGGGCGACCAGCTCCTTGCCGGTGCCGTTCTCGCCGGTGATCAGCACGCGGCCGGTCGTCGGCGCGGTCTTGGCGACCTTGTCGAAGATCGCGCGCATCGCGGCGCCCTTGCCGATCATCGCGAAGTCGGCGCGCGCCCGCCCGCGCAGGCGCTGGTTCTCGCCGCGCAGCCGCGCGAACTGCAGCGCGTTCTGGACCGTGATCAGCAGCTTGTCGCCCGACAGCGGCTTCTCGATGAAGTCGTACGCGCCGGCCTTGGTCGCCTGCACCGCCGTCTCGATCGTCGCGTTGCCCGACATCATGACGACGACCGCCTCGGGCTTGGCCGCGCGCAGCTTCGGGAGCACCTCGAGCCCGGTCTCGCCGGGCATCATCACGTCGAGCAGCACGAGATCGATGTCGTGCTCGACGAGCTTGGCGAGCCCGGCGCTGCCGCCGCCCGCGACCTCGACGGCGTAGCCCTCGAGCTCCAGCGACCGCCGTACGGTCGTCAAGATGTTGGGCTCGTCGTCGATGACGAGGATCGTGCTGCGCGCCATCCAGCGAGAAGGTAACTCGTCGTCGCTCATTTGGCCGCTTCGCGGCACGCATTCGCGTCAGGAGCCTCGCGCTCGCTCCGCTCGCACTCGGTCATTGCGTCGCTCATTTTACTAACGTGCCGAGGCCATTTAGG
>JBLMXA010000758.1:0-5597 GCA_050257515.1 Acidobacteriota bacterium
GCGAACGGCGTGCCCGGCACGTCTTCGGGCGCGATCGTCGAGCCCGCCTTGAACGTGACCAGCCCCGGCCGCGAGTACGCGAACCTCAGCTCGGGCCGCGCGCGCGCGACATCGAGCTTGAGCGCCGCCTCCATCCCCGGGGCACAGGTCGCGAAGACGAAGTCGCTCACCAGTACTCGGGCTCGTACTCGAGGGCCACCCCTTCGCTCGCCCGCGTCGGCAGATCACGCCACAGCAAGGCCAGGTCGAGCTCGATTGCATCGAACGGCTCGGCGCGTACTCGCTGGTCGCCCTCGTGCACGGCCATCGTAGACCATCGGTTCTGCTCGAGCCGCAGTACCTCGATCGTGCGCCAGATCGGGTGAACGAGCCATGCATGGCGAACACCGGCGGCTGCGTAGATGCGTAGCTTCTTGGTGCGATCTCTTCGCTCGGTGCTCTTGGACAGCACCTCGCAGACCCAGTCCGGTGCGAGCGTGAAGTATGCGACGTCTTCCACCTCGGGCATGCGCTCGCGACGCCAGCCGGCGAGATCGGGGACCACGACGTGCTTGCCGAGATGAAGCTCGGGCTCGTCGAGGATGATCCAGCCGCCGGGTCCGCCGCGACCACGCTTGAACGGAGGCCCTAGCTCGTCCCCGAGTGCCGACGCGACGGCGGTGTGCCGCCCGCCGGGCCGCGGCGACAGCACGAGCTCGCCGTCGATGATCTCGGCGATCATGTTCTCCGGCGCGTCGAGCACGTCCTGGTATGTCGCCGGTGGTTTCGCCACGACCACAGCATACCAAACGCATCCGACGCGGTAAGGTCGCCGCGATGTACCGCTGGCTCTACTGGCTCGTGCTCGGCCGCCTGCCGGCGGAAGGCGCGCATCGCGTGTCGTTCGCGCTGCTGCGCGCGCTCGCGGCGGTGCCCGGCATGCGCGCGATGATGACGCGCGCGTGCGCGCCGCACGATCCGCTGCTCCGCGTCCACGCGTTCGGTAAGGAGCTGCCGGGCCCGCTCGGCCTCGCCGCCGGCTTCGACAAGGATGCGAAGGGCTACGCCGCGCTGCTCGCGCTCGGCTTCGGCTTCGTCGAGGTCGGCACCGTCACCGCCGAGGCGCAGCCCGGCAACCCGAAGCCGCGGCTGTTCCGGCTCGTCAAGGATCGCGCGCTCGTCAACCGGCTCGGCTTCAACAACGGCGGCGCCAAGGCCGCGGCGCACCGGCTCGCGCGCCGCGCGCCCGGCGTCGTCGGCGTCAACATCGGCAAGACCAAGCGCGTCGGCGACGACGAGGCGATCGCCGACTACACGCGCTCGGCGCAGGCGCTCGCGCCGCTCGCCGACTACATGGTCGTCAACGTCAGCTCGCCGAACACGCCGGGCCTGCGCGATCTCCAGGCGGTCGACAAGCTGCGCCCGCTGCTCGCGGCGGTGCGCGGCGCGTGCGACCTCGTCTCGCCGATGCGCAAGGTGCCGCTGCTCGTGAAGATCGCGCCCGACCTCGCCGACCCCGACGTCGACGCGGTCGCCGACCTCGCGCTCGAGCTCGGCCTCGACGGCATCGTCGCGACGAACACGACGACCGCGCGCACGGGCCTCGCCACGCCCGAGGCGCGCGTCCAGGCGCTCGGCGCCGGCGGCCTGTCGGGCGCGCCGCTCAAGGCGCGCGCGCTCGAGGTGCTGCGGCGGCTGCGCGCGCGCGTCGGCTCGCGCTTGCTGCTGATCGCGGTCGGCGGCATCGAGACCGCCGACGACGCCTACGCGCGCATCCGCGCCGGCGCGACGCTGGTGCAGGCGTACACCGGCTTCATCTACGGCGGCCCGCTGTGGCCGCGCCGCCTGCACCGCCAGCTCGCCGCGAAAGCGCGCGCCGACGGCTTCGCGTCGATCGAGGACGCGATCGGAGCCGACGCGCCGCCCGCGCGGGCGGCGAGTGCCTGACCGACGCGATCAGTTCGGGATGCAGGCGCCGGACATGCAGGTCATGCCGCTCGGGCACGGCCCCGTGCCACTGCCAGTACCGCACAGCAGCGCGCAGTCCATCGAGATCGCGGTGTACTGGGTGTTGGCTTTCATCGGGACGTCCATCGGGCTGTACGAGCCGATTAGCACGCAGGCCGGCGTTCCAGCGCTGCCCGAGAACGCACCTTGACAGGTGGTGTTGCTCGGCGCAGGTGTGATCGCAGACAATAGAAGTTTCCCGCTGCTATTCGTCGTCCCCGACCCGTTCATCAAGCAGTTCGGTGTGCAGAACGAAGTGCTTCCGAGTCCGGTGATGCCAACGCAATCCGAAGCGTTCGACGGACACATCGACACTCCGCCGGAGCCACACTTCTCGCCCAGGCCGGTCAGGCCGGCCGGGGCATCCATCTGCGGCGGCGCGTCTTTGAAGACCTTCGCGTCGGGGGTCTTCGGATTGCTGCTTCCACCGCACGCGACGATGGTGGCGCCGCCTGCAGTGGCAACGATGAGCATGGCGCTGAACAGACGAGACAAATGCATCGGGATCCCCTCCTGGCGGTCGGACACTACGACGGAACCACGAGCGAGTCTCGTCTGTCCGCTCGCAGCTCCTGACTGGATTCGCGGCGCCGGGTTCGCGGCGTGAGATGAGCTACAGTGCCCCCATGGCCATCCGCAAGATCGCCCAGATCGGACACCCGGTCCTCCGGCAGGTCGCCCGCGAGGTCAGCCGCGACGAGCTCGCGACCCCGGCGATGCAGACCTTCATCGACGACCTCGTCGAGACCATGCGCGACGCCGACGGCGCCGGGCTGGCCGCGATCCAGGTCTACGAGCCCATCCGCATCGCCGCGGTCGAGGTGCGCAACAACCCGCGCTATCCGTACAAGCCCCAGATCCCGCTCACGATCCTGGTCAACCCGGTGCTGACGCCCGTCGACGGCGAGCTGTTCGACAACTACGAGGGCTGCCTCAGTGTCCCGAACTTGCGCGGCATGGTGAAGCGCAGCGTCCACATCCGCTGCCAGGCCTGGGACCGCCATGGCAACCCGATCGACGAGGTCATCCACGGCCTCAAGGCCGGCACGTACCAGCACGAGGTCGACCACCTGAACGGCAAGATCTTCGTCGACCGCGCCGACCCGAGCACGTTCACGACGTGGACCGAGTTCGAGCGCCACCACCGCGCCGCCTTCGTCGAGAAGATGCAGGCGCTGGTCGCGCGGGTCGGGTCGTGACGCCCCATTGATATCCTAAGGGAGGATCGTCGCGAGCAGCTCGACGACCGCGGCCGGCGCGTCGATGTGCAGCCAGTGGCCGGCCTCGATGCGGTGGACGTGCACGTGCGGAGGCAGCGGCCGCTCGTAGTCGCGCGCCGCCGCGCCGCGCGTCGCGAGCACGATCTCGACGTCGCCGCGCGACGGATCGACGAGCGAGCTCCACAGATCGCGCGCGTAGTAGTCGGCGAGCAGCTCGCGCAGCGCGGCGAGGTCGAGCCGGAGCACGTACGCGCCCGACGCGTCGGGCACGACGTTCATCGCGAGCCACTGCGCGAGCGCGAGGGTCTGGCCGGCGGCGACGACCGCGGCGACGAAGTCGTCGCGGCGCGGCCAGCTGCGCGGTAACCGCTCCATCAGCTCGAGCACGCCGACGACGCTGTTGCCGGGATCCGCGAGCGCGCCGGGGTGCGCGCTCGGGCTGGCGTCGAGCACCCAGGTCTGCTGCACGTCGACGACCGCGCGAGCCGCCATCATGACCTTGCCGCCGAAGCTGTGGCCGGCGAGCGCGTCGACCGGCAGCGCGAGCTCGGCGATCAGGGCGCGCACGTCCTCGGCACAGGCGGCGACGGTGTGGGGCGGTTGCCCCATCTCCGAGCGGCCGTGCTGGCGCAGGTCGGCGAGCACGACACCCCACTCGGGCCGGCGGTCGGTGAGCTTGCGCGCGATCGCCCGCCAGTTGCTGCCGGCGCCGTAGATGCCATGGGTCAGCACGAGCCAGTGTGCGGGCGCACGATCGCTGCGCAAGATCCGTTCATGGTGGAGGCGCGCCAAGGACGGGGAGCGTACTCCCACGTCGACGGTGATGCCCCCAGTTGTCGGCGCAGATGGGCGCGTAACCTCGCCGCCTGCGCTGGCAAGCGGCTTGCTCTGATCACGGTCATGAGGGTGCTCGCCATCTGGATCGGGCTGGCCGGTTGTAGCTTCACCCATGGCACGGCCGCGGATCCCGGCGGGGGTGGGGGCGGAGGTGCCAGCGGACCCGATGCCACGTCCGTCGTCCGCCCCGCGTGCGATCTGAGCGACCCGTCGGTGCAGCTGTGCCTCGACTTCGACGCGCCAGTCCTCGGCCTCGACTCGAGCCTGGGCCAGCACGACGCGACGGTGACGAACGCGACCGCGATGTGGCGCGCCTCCGAACAGGCGGTGATGGTCGACACCTCGTCGATGATCCGCGTCGCGCCGACCACGGCGCTCGATCTCACCAACCACATCACGTTCGAGCTGTGGGTCGATCCTCTGCAGCTGCCGGCGACGAGCTACAACGGACTCGACAACACCGGCCAGTACTCGATCTCGCTGCTCGCCAGCGGCCTCGTCCAGTGCGCGATCGGCAGCGCCCAGGCGACCTCGCAGGACACCGTCCCGCTCGGCGCGTGGAGCCACGTCGGCTGCACGTACGACGGCACGAAGCTCGACATCTACATCGACGGCGTCGCGTCGACCTGCCAGGACCTGAGCGAGACCCAGATCCAGACCACCAGCTCCACCGGCACCACGATCGGCGCCCCGTTCGTCGGCGGCCTCGACAACGTCCACGTGCTGTCGCGCGCGGTCACCCACCAGGAGATGTGCACGCACGCCGGGCTGTCCGGCTGTAGCGGCGGCTGCGCGAGCGACTGACCGCGCGTTATGGCACGCTCGCCGCGTGACGACGGCCGCGATCGACACGCTCGCGCACGCCGGGTTCGATCTCGTGCACGCGTTCGATGCCGCGATCACCGCGGACGATCCGCAGCTCGCGAAGCTCGCCGATCCGGCGCGCCGGCTCGGGCTGATCGTCGGCAACACGCGCGCGCTGTGGCCGCGCTTCCTCGCCGCGTGGCGCGCCGATCGGGCGCTCGCCGCCGACACCGATCCGCTCGATCGCTACACCGAGCGCGCGCTCGCGTCGGCGTTTCCCGGCGAGCGCGTGTGGCTCGGCCACGCGACGTACGACGGTGCGTTCTTGCCGCTGCAGCGGCTCGCCGAGCGCGCGGGCCTCGCGTACCTCGCGCCGACGCACCTGTCGATCCACCCGACGTACGGCCCGTGGTTCGCGCTGCGCGCCGTCGTCCTGGTAGCTGGTGATCCTCCGGTGTCGCCTGCGACCGTCCCGCCGCCTTGCCGTTGTGCACGCGCGTGCACATCCGCGCTCGCGGAGGCGATGTCCTCGAAAGATCCCGAGTCGTGGATCGCCGTGCGCGACGCGTGTCCGGTCGGACGCGAGCACCGCTATCCCGACGACCAGCTGCGCTATCACTACACGAAGGACCGCGCGCTGCTGCGTTAGCGCGTGTTGGTCCTCGTCGAGCGGCGCGCGTGGGAGGCTCGAGGATGCGTCGTGCGGTACTAGCGACGATCTTGTTGGCAGCGTGCCAGTTCCAGCACGGG
>JBLMXA010000759.1:0-9089 GCA_050257515.1 Acidobacteriota bacterium
CGGCCGGATCGCGAGCGAGCCGCATCACGCGCGGCCGCGCCTGTCGCCGCATCACCCGGTCCACGTCGTCGCGCGCGTCGCGCCCGGCCTCGAGCTGACCGGCCGCGACGCCTACCGCGCCGTCCGCCGCGCGCTCCACACGTCGCTCGCGCGCGTCGACTTCCGCATCGTCGAGCTCGCGATCACGCCGCGCGCGGTCGAGCTCGTCGTCGAGGCGCGCGACCGCGTCGCGCTCGCGCGCGGCATGCAGGGCTTCGAGGTCGCCGCCGCGAAGCACCTGAACCGCGCCGCGAGCCGCCGCGGCTGCGTGTTCGCCGATCGCTACCGCGCCCGCGCGCTCGCCACTCACCAGGCCGTCCGCGCCGCGCTCGCTGGGCTACCCGCCAGCGCGCGCCGGACCGCGTGGCCGGCGACCTACCTGCTGCTCGTCGAGCTGCCGTCGTCGGGCCCGGGCACGCCTTCGGCCCCGCCACCGCTCACGTCCGGCTCGTCGGGGATCCGGTACTCCTCGCCGAGCCAGCGCCCGAGATCGACGAGCTGACAGCGCTCGCCGCAGAACGGAAAGAACTTGTTCCCGTCGCGCCGCGCCTGCGCGCGACAGATCGGGCACCTGGTCACGCCAGCCCCAGCGCGACCGCCCGCGCGTCGAGATAGGCGCGGCTGACGCCGAGCTCGGTGGCCGCGGCGTCGCGATCGCCGGAGTGGCGGCCGAGCGCGGCGACGATCGCGTCCGCCTCGGCCGTGTCGACGACGTCGCGCAGCGCGCGCGCCGCCGCACCGGTCCCGCCCGCGACGCGCGGCGAGATCATCGAGGCGGTCAGCTCCTGGGCGTCGCCGGCGAGCACGAGCATGCGCTCGATCTCGTTCTCGAGCTCGCGGATGTTGCCCGGCCACGGGTACGCGACGAGCCGCGCGAGCGCGCCCTGCGACAGCCGCGGCGCCTGCCGGCCGTTGCAGTGCTTGACGATGAAGTGCTGCGCCAGCCGCGGGATGTCCGCGACGCGCTCGCGCAGCGGCGGCACCGTCAGCTTCAGCACGTTGACCCGGTAGAACAGGTCCTCGCGGAACTCCTTGCGCTGGACCATCGTCGCGAGGTCCTTGTGCGACGCGGCGATGATGCGGACGTCGACCTTGACCGGCTTGGTGCCGCCGACCGGCGTCAGCGTGCCTTCCTGCAGCACGCGCAGCAGCTTCACCTGCAGCGCTGCCGACATGTCGCCGATCTCGTCGAGGAAGAACGTGCCGCCGTCGGCGACCTGGAACAGCCCCGGCTGATCCTTCACCGCGCCCGTGAACGCGCCGCGGACGTGGCCGAACAGCGCGCTCTCGAGCAGGTTGTCGTTGAACGCCGAGCAGTTCTGCACGACGAACGGCTTCTTCGCGCGCGGCCCGTGATAGTGGATCGCGCGCGCGATCAGCTCCTTGCCGGTGCCGCTCTCGCCGTGGACGAGCACGGTCGCCTCGCTCTTGACGACCTTGCCGAGCAGCTTGATCACGTCGCGCACCGCCGGCGCGTCGCCGACGATCTCGGAGAACGGATGACTGAACTGCGTCGGCGGGATCACCGCCGGCTGCACGCGCTCGACCGCCGCGGCGGCCGAGGCCACGAGATCCTTCACGCGCGCGAGATCGCCGTCGCCGACCTCGGGCGGCGCCGGCAGCTCGCCGGCGAGCTGCGCCGCGATCTTGAGCTCGCCGCCGGTGGCGCGCGCGCCGCTCGCGTAGACGATCCCGGCGAGCCCGCTGTCGCCGCGCACCGCCGCCGCGACGATCAGGAGCCCCGCATGGCAGCGTTGCACGAGCGCGCCGCGGTCCTTGCTGTTCGCGAGCGCCGAGGCGACCTCGCGCATCGAGGCCGCGCACGCGCCCCCGGTCTGCTTCGCGAGCGTCGCGCACGTCACGTGCGACGTGCGCTCGTAGCCGCTACCGTCAGCCGCAGCCAGCCCCAGCTCCAGACCCCACCAACGCCGCAGGAGATCCCGCGCGAGCGCCACCTCGGCGAGAGAATCGAACGTCAATGCCACCGTCGCCGACTATAGCGACTTCGCGGGCCGTCGCCACCGTCCATCGTGCACGGTTACACGATCTTCGCGCACGAGCTTGTCGAGGTGCGCGCGCAGCGATCGCGCGGCGAGCGGCCACAAGATGCGAGGCGTATCGGCGTAGACTTCGGGCAACAGCTCGTCGAGGCTCGCGTCCCCGCGTGCGGCGAGCGCCGCGATGACCCGGTCCTCGCGCATCGTGCGGTGTGCGAGGTACTCGCGGAGCTTGCCGGGGCCGTCGGTGATCGCCGGCCCGTGCGCGGGCAGCAGCGTCGTCGCCGGGAGCGCGAGCAGCTTGCGCAGCGACGCGAGGTACTCCGCCATGTCGCCCTCGTCGGGATCGATCAAGATCCAGCCGACGCCGGCGACCATGTCGCCCGCGATCACGGCGCCTCCGTGCTGGAAGCACAGATGACCATCCGCGTGCCCCGGCGTGTGCACGCAGGTGACGCCGTCCACGCGCTCGCCGTCGCCGAGCTCGCGCGTCACCTCGACACGGCCCGCGAGCCGCCGCGCAGTCCGTGCATGCGCCGCGACCGGCACGCGCCAGCGCGCGGCGAGCGCCGACGCGCCGCCGACGTGATCGCCGTGATGGTGCGTGAGCAGCACCATCGCGAGCGGCCGGCCCGCCGCGGCCTCGTCGGCGATCACCTGGTCGAGCACGGCTTGCTGGTCGGCGTAGGGCGAACCGGGATCGACCACGAGCTGGGGCCCTTGCTCGGGTCCGACCAGATACGTATTCGTATGGGCCGCGGGCGGGAGCGTCGGGGTCCGCAGCGCAAGCATGCGAATCCTCGGCGCAACTGGAACGAGGCCGGCCGGGACGTCCTCGGTGACGGCTGGCGCCGCCTTGCGTACCTGTTCGTACAGTGCGTCGACAGACTGTTCACCCATGGCTCACCCGCAAAGAGGATGACGAGGCCCGCTCCATCTCTTAGACTATTAGGTAGCGCTTCCATGGTCAGCGTCACGGCACGCAAGATTCGTGAGCTCGGTACGGAACGACCCGGCGGTGCGAATGGCCGTATCTACACCGGGTACCTGATCAGCTATCCGTACATCGGGCGGGGCATGGTGATCTTCCGCGATCCGCACGGGCATCGCATGATCACGACGCCGGTCAAGCGCGTGCTCGGCGAGCCGGGCGGCAAGATGATCTACGTCGAGACCGAGAACAGCGTCTACCGCCTCGAGATCCACGGCGAGCCGTTGTTCCCGATGCGCGCGACCGGCGAGTAGAAGCGGCTGCGGCCCCGCTCGCTTCTACGCGCGAGCGCCGGTGCTCGTACTCCTCGGCGCTTCGCGAGCAAACGAAGCGGTCCACGCCGGAGCGTGCGTCGGCACGTGAGGACGTGGAAGGGGCCCTACAACGAAGCGGGCGCGTTGCGCAGCAAGCGCGGTCGTTACGGCACCAGCACCTCGCCGAGCGCCTTGACGTGCGCTGCCATGAGCGTCGGCGCGAACAGCATCGGCAGCTCGTGGACCGGCGCCTTGGCGCGCGCGCGCAGCTCGCCGAGGTAGCGCGCGTTGAGCGCGCGCCGCGAGCGCGACAGCGTGGCGTGGGCGGTGAGCTCGCGCAGCGGCGACGGCAGCTGAGGGTCCGCGGCGAGCGCGTCGAGCACGCGGGTGACCGGCTGCCCGGGCGGGAAGTGCTCCGGGTAGACCTGGTTGCAGATGATGCGCTGGGCGGCGATGCCGAGCGCGCCGAGCTTGCCCTCGAGGTCGAGCGCCTCGTTGACCGGCATCTCCTCGGCGAGCGTGACGACGATCGCGGCGGTGCGTGCCGGGTCGCACAGCAGCTGCTTGACGGTGCGCGCGTCGCGCGTCAGCGGGCCCTCGGGCACGGTGTCGACGATCACCCACGGGACGCGCAGCATCGACACCGAGTGGCCCGACGCCGGCATGTCGAACACGATCGTGTCCCACACCGGCCGGCCGCGCTTCTCCTCGGTCGTGTGGAACCACGCCTTGCCGAGCAGCGCGTAGTCGTCGAGGCCGGGGATCGCGCGCAGGAACGCCTTGGTCACCCGGTTCTCGAAGACCATCTCGTACACCGAGCGGAACTTCAGGATCATCAGGCCGTACTCGGCGAGCGCGGCCGCGGGGTTCGTGTTGACCGCCCACAGGTTCGCCGCGAGCGGCACGACGTCGCTGCCGACCGGCGCCCGATCGAAGTAGCTGCCGAACCGATCGTTCGCGTTGGTCTCGAACAGGAGCGTCTTCTTGCCCGCGGCCGCGAGCCGGGTCGCGATCGCGGCCGCGACCGTGCTGCGCCCGACGCCGCCCTTGCCGGCGACGAGTATCAAGCGACGGTCCAGCAGCTCCATGGAAGGCGCGTGTATAGCCTACTTCGAGGCGGCCGGAACGGGCGCAGCCGCTGCGCCCTCGTCCTCGACGACCACCGCGACGCCGCTCGCCTCGGCCGATCGCCAGCCGAGCACCTTGCGCAGCGTCCAGATCCCGTCGTCCGGGGTGATGTCGACCTTGATGTCGACCACCTTGTCGGCGCCCAGCGTCTTGGCGGCGGCGATCAGCATGCGGTTCACCACGTGATCGAGATCGACGTGGCCGGGGATCGCGATGAACATGAAGTAAGCGCTCGTCACCTGCGCGTGGACGACCGCGATCGGCCTCAGGTGAGGCCCGACGTACATCGACTCCGGCTGCACGCGCACGGTCGAGACCGACGAGCACGCCGTGATCGCGATCGCGATCGAGAGCCAGAGCCGTGTCATATGCGCGCAGGCTAACATGATAGGATCGGAACCGGTGGCCCGGAGGATCGCACCGTTACTGCTGGCAACGTTCGCGCTGCGCGCGCACGCGCAACCGGCGCCGCCTCCGGTCGACGTTCCGGTCGAGGACGCGCTCGACAAGAAGATCGCGGTCTGGCGGTTCGACGCGCTCGGCATCGATCCGGAGATCGTGCAGCGGCTCGAGACGCTGTTCCGCATGGAGCTCGACCGCCTCGACAAGCAGCCGCTGCCGAACCCGCGCCAGATCGAGCGCACGATCACCGATCCCAAGGAGCGCGAGTGCGTCGGCGAGGAGAAGTGCCTCGCCGCGATCGGCAAGCGGCTCGGCGTCGATCTCGTGCTGTCGGGCACGGTCGGCTCGCTCGGCGACAACTACGTGCTGACGATCAAGGCCGTCGACGTCGCGACCGGCAAGTCGCAGAAGATCAACAGCGACCCGCTGCGCGGCAGCCCCGACGATCTGATCGAGGGCGTGCGCGTCGCCGCGTACAAGCTGCTCGCGCCGGACCAGCTGCACGGCGCCGTGCAGATCGAGAGCGACCTCGTCGGGGCGCAGGTGACGCTCGACGGCAAGGAGATCGGCAAGACGCCGCTGCCGAACCGCGGCGTGATCGGCAAGCTCGCGCTCGGCAAGCACCACCTGCGCGTCGAGGCCAAGAAGTACGACGCGATCGATCAGGACGTCGACGTCCACTTCCAGAAGGTCAGCCCGGTGCTCGTGCACCTGCTGCCATCGGAGATCACCGGCACCGGCAAGACCGTCGTCGTCGAGAAGAACCCGATCTACTCGCGCACGTGGTTCGTGATCGCGGCCGGGGTCGCGGTCGTCGGCGCCGGCATCCTGATCGGCCATTCGGCGGGCGGCGTGCCCTGCTACATCGACGGCAACAAGAGCATGCCATGCAAGTGAGCGGATCGATCGCCCGAGTGCGAGCGGAGCGAGCGCGAGGCTCCTCACGCGAACGCGTGCCGCGAAGCGGCCAAGTGAGCGGATCGATCGCCCGAGCGCAAGCCGCCGCGCTGCTCGTCCTGTGCGCGACCGGCGTCGCGCAGGCCGACCGCGTGGTCGCGCTCGCGCCGCTGTCGACGCTCGGCGCCGAGGACAAGTCGGCAGCGACGAGGCAGCTGACGCAGGCGATCGAGCATGCGCTCGGCTCGCTGCAGAACACGAAGGTCATCGGTGCCGCGCAGGTCGCGGCCGCCGCCGACAAGGCGAGGCGCCCGCAGCTCAAGACGTGCGAGGACGACGCCGCGTGCGTCACCGAGCTCGGCAAGCTCGTCGGCGCGAACATCGTCGTCACCGGCGAGGTCGGCGGCCTTGGCGAGTCGAGGGTCGTCTACCTCGGCGCGACCGACGTCACGACCGGCAAGGTGCTGCGCTCGACGACGCTCGCGGTCGGCGGCAAGTCCGCGGACCAGGCCGGCCCGATGGGCGCCGCGGTCCGCCTGCTCGATCCCGACAAGTACCGCGGCACCGTCCACCTCGCGATCGACGTCTCGGGCGCGACGGTCTACGTCAACGGCTCGAGGGTCACGCTCTCGGGCAAGGGCGAGCTCGCGCTGCCGGTCGGCACCCAGGCGATCCGCGTGACGCACCCCGAGTACCACGACTTCGTGCGGTTCGTGGACGTGCCGTTCAACCGGACCGCCGAGGTCCAGGTGCCGCTGCAGCAGTACCCGATCATCGAGAAGGACGTGAAGGGCCTGCCGACGAGCCGGGACAAGATCGACTACATCGAGCCGCCGCTGTGGCGCCGCTGGTACGTCGCCGGCCCGGCCGCGCTCGCGCTCGCGATCACCGGCGGCATCATCGCCGCGCACTTCGCGACGAGCTTTCCGTCCGCGCCGTGTCATCAGGTCGGCGGCGGGGGCTGCTGACTCGCGGCAAAGACAATAGGGGATAGGCAACAGCGAACAGAGAATCGAGAAGTTTTCCGGAACTTCAGACTTCTCGGTTCCCTGTTGCCTACTCCCTATTCTCTGGGATCCGTCTCTACTTGTTCAGCGCCGCCGCGAGCTGATTCAGCCGCCGGTTCGCCGCGGCGTAGTCGCCATCGCCGTACTTCTGCGTGACGTCCGTGATGCCCTGTGCGAGCTGCGCGTTCGTCGCCTCGTCGACCTTGCTCGAGCGGAGCTGCGCCTGCATGCGCGCGAGCTTGGCCTTGATGAACGGGCCGTCGATCTTCACCTGCTCGACGAGCGGGTACAGCTGGCTGGCGAGCGCGTACGCGCGGTTCGGATCGGACTCGGCGGCGGCGTTGTTCTCGAGTTGCACGAAGCCGGGCACGTCGCTCGCGAGCAGGCCCCTGCGGCTCATCGCGGTGCGCGCGCGAGCGATCGCGTCGGAGACCTCCTTCTTCGTGTAGTTGCCGCCCTTCGCGGGAGGTGCCTGGATGATCACCTGGCCGCCGGCACACGTGTCCTTCCAGCGCTGCGCCAGCTCGGAGTCGCGCTGGACCAGCGACTTCTCGCGCTCGGCGACGCGCGCCTCGCGATCGGCGACCGCCTTCTCGCGGCTCGCGATCTCGGCCTCGCGCGACGCGATGTTCGCGGTCCTGTCACCCGACGCCTTCATCGCGTCGAGCTTGCTGTTGACCATGTTGATCAGATCGGAGGTCGAGCTCTCGATCTGGGTGTCGAGCTCGGCCTTCTTCTTGACGAGGTCGCTGGTGTCGCCGCCCTTGGCCTCGGTGTCCTTGATCTGCGCCTCGATGCTGTCGCGCTCGGTCTGCAGCTTCTGGCGCGCCGCGAGCAGCGCGTCGCGCCTCGCGATCAGCTCCTGCTGCGCCTTGACCGCGGCCGGATCCGGCGCCGCGTCGGCGTCGTTCTTGCCCTTGCAGGCGGACGACGCGATCCCGAAACACAACAAGAGCACGAGCCCCGCAGCACGCATACTGGACGATTGTACTACAGTCCCACGCATGCTCCTGTATCAGGACCCCCGCGCGCCTAACCCGCGCCGCGTGCGCATCTTCCTGGCCGAGAAGCAGCTGGCGTACGACACCGTCGAGGTCTCGATCGCCGCCCACGGCAACGAGACCCCCGACTTTCGCAAGAAAAATCCATTCATGCTGCTGCCGGTGCTCGAGCTGCCCGACGGGCGGGTGCTGCGCGAGTCGATGGCGATCTGCCGCTATCTCGAGGAGCTGCACCCCGAGCCGAACCTGTTCGGCAACGATGCGTGGGAACGCGCACAGGTCGAGATGTGGAACCGCCACGCCGAGCTCGAGCTGCTGTTCCAGATCGCGCAGGTGTTCCGCAACACGCACAAGTTCTGGGAGGGGCGCATCAAGCAGGTCCCCGAGTTCGGCGAGTACATGCGCGAGCGCGTCGCCGAGCGCTTCGACTGGTTCGACAGCGAGCTGGCCAGCCGCCACTACATTGCCGGCAACCGGTTCACGGTCGCCGACATCACGGCGCTGTGCGCGATCGACTTCGGCAAGGTCGTCAACATCCGCATCGACGCCGCCAAGCACCCGAACCTCGCGGCGTGGCACGCGCGCGTCACGTCGCGGCCGTCGAGCAAGGCCTGATCAATTCTTCCAGTCTCCGCGCTCGTACGCGCGGCGCGCGTCGGCGATGATCGCGAGCGCGCGCTTCTGATCGTAGAACTCCGAGACGTCGACGCGCTTGTCCTCGAGCGTCTTGTAGTCGCGGAAGAAGCGGTCGAGCTCCTTCATCACGTGCTGCGGGATCTGGTCGAGCTTCTCGTACTGCGCGTACGCCGGATCGTCGACGCACACCGCGATGATCTTGTCGTCGTCGCCCTTGTCGTCGGACATGTTGAGCCCGCCGAGCGGCTTCGCGCGCACGATCGTCAGCGGCTCGACCGGCTCCTGCATCAGCACGAGGATGTCGAGCGGGTCGCCGTCGTCGGCGTGGGTGCGCGGGATGAACCCGTAGTTCGCGGGATAGAACACCGCGCTGTAGAGCACGCGATCGAGCTTGAGCAGCCCGGTCGGCTTGTCGACCTCGTACTTGAGGTGCGAGCCCTTCGGGATCTCGATCACCGTCGGGACGTACGTCGTGAGGTCAGGGCCGACCTCGATGTCGTGCACCGGATGCATGGGCCACCAGTTGACCACAGGCGGCGCCCACATCGGAACCGCCGGAGTACCGGCGATGGCTCGGCAGGCCGAGCGCGGCGCGGAACTCCGACTCCCGCGGCGACCGCTGGAACGGGTCGCCCTCGATCGCGTTGAACGGGATGATCGAGATGCGAGGCCGGCGGCCGGTCCTTGCCTCGAAGGCGCGGGCGCGGTCGGCGAGCGCGCGGGCGTCGTCGTCGGAG
>JBLMXA010000760.1:0-3983 GCA_050257515.1 Acidobacteriota bacterium
CGACGTTGGTGCGCTGCGGAAACGTCGCGTGGTGCTCGACGATCGGCCCGATCACCGGCGCGAGCCGGCGAGCGTCGTCGAGCGAATCGACGAACGTCACCGCGAGCGGGTTGCCCATCGACACCGCGGTGAACGCGCGGGCGCCGTGGCCGGGGATCGAGAGCGGCTGCTCGATGCAGCGCTCGCCCGCCGGACCGGTCATCGGGATCTCGCCGCGGCGCAGGCGCGGCGCCCCCATCGCGACCGTCACGCCGTCGTCGCCGAGCTGGCAGACGAGGCGGCCCGCGCCGGTCTCGATCGCGAGCTCGCGCTCGGCGACGCCGCCCCGATCGTGGAGCTCCTGGACGACGCAGCGGATGCCGTTGCCGCACATCTCGGCCTCGCTACCGTCGGCGTTGAGCACGCGCATGCGCGCGACCGCGTCGCTCGCCGGCAGGATCGCGAGCACGCCATCGGCGCCGATGCCGAACTGGCGATCGCACAGCGCCCGCACGACGCCCGGCTCCTGGACCGCGGCCGCGTCGGGCCCGCGCTCGCCGCGCAGATCGACGACGATGAAGTCGTTGCCGAGGCCCTGATACTTTGCGAAGCGCATCGCTACGGCGGTGTAGCACGCGGGCGGCGTTCAGAAGAACCGTGAAGCGGAACCGGAACCGGAGCGGAGACCGGCAGCTCGGGAATTCGGGTTCCTGTTCCGCTTCGCTATTCGCTAGTAGTACGGCTGCTGCTGCGGCGGCTGCTGCGGCGGCTGTTGCGGCTGCTGCGGCTGCGGCTGCGGGTACGGCTGCTGCTGCGGGTACGGCTGCTGCTGCGGATACGGCTGCTGCTGCGGATACGGCTGCTGCTGCGGCTGCGGCTGCGGATACGGCTGCTGCTGCGGGTAGCCCTGCTGCGGGTACGGCTGCTGCTGCGGATAGCCTGGCTGCGAGTAGCCCGGCTGCGGCTGGCCGCCGTACGGCTGGCCACCGTAGCCCTGCGCGGTCTGGGCGCGCGTGCCGTTCCAGTCGCCGGCGCGATCGTGCTTGTCGCTCCACCAGCGGCCGCTGTACTGGCGGCCGGTCTGGTCGAACACGACGTAGCCCTCGCCGGTCAGGTTCGGCGCGCCGGGCTCGTTCCAGCGGAACTGCAGCACGTTGCCGCGCAGCGTGCCGGCGAAGTAGCCGATCACGTCCTGGCCCTGACGCTGGTACAGCCAGATCCCTTGCACGGCGCCGGTCTGCAGGCCGCCCTTGGTGTTGTCGGGCTCGATCTTCACCGCGCCGAAGTTGGACTTCCACAGCCCCATCGCGATCGCCGGCTCCATCGGCTGCGACGGCGGCGGGCTGTTCTGCGCGTACTGCGGCGACGCGTTCTGGTTCGAGCTCGAGGTCGCGGAGGCCGCCCCGGCGAGGGCGGCACCGCACACGACGAGCACGCGGGCGAGGTTGCCGAGCTGCATCGTCCGCGAGTATAGCTCCACGCGAATTCGTCGCAGACCCAAGTTGGCGCGCCCTGTTGTCGTTTTTCGTTAAGGTGATAGTGTCCCTCAGCGTTTCGTGCGGTTATCCACACTACGTGGCAACGCACGCGACGGGCCCATAGCTCAGACGGTGAGAGCGGCCGGCTCATAACCGGTGGGTCCCTGGTTCGAGCCCAGGTGGGCCCACGATGACAAGCGAAAGGTAGTCAACGAAGTGCGCGAACAGCTCCAACTTCTCCTCCAGCTCCAGACCTGCGACGTCAAGGTGCGCGAGCTCGAGACCGCCGCGAAGCAGCTCCCGGCCAAGCTCGATCCGCTGCGTCGAGATCTCGCGAAGCTGCAGGGCATGCTCGATGCCGAGCGCGGCAAGCTCGCCGAGACCGAGGCCTGGCGCAAGACCCAGCAGGAGCAGATCGATCGCGAACGCGACGCGATGAAGCAGGCGCAGAGCAAGCTGCAGGCGTCCAAGAACAGCAAGGAATGGACCGCGGCGACGCGCGAGGTCGAGAACAAGCGCAAGTCGATCGGCGATCGCGAGGTCGAGCTCAAGAAAGTGCTCGAGGCCTCGAACCAGAGCGCGAGCCAGCTGCAGACACGCGATGCGGATGTCCAGAAGCTGCGCGACGAGCTGGCCTCGAGCGAGGCGGCGATGGCCGATCAGGTGGCGGCGCTCGCGCAAGCGCTCGCCGAGGCGACGGCCGCGCGCGACACCGCGCGCGCGGCGGTCGAGACGAAGTGGGTGAAGATCTACGACACGCTCGCGGCCAAGCGCGGCTACGCGGTCGCGCCCGTGATCAAGGGCGTGTGCCAGGGCTGCCACATGGCGCTGCCGCCGCAGCTCAACAACATCCTCGCGCGCATGGAGTCGATCGAGACGTGCCCGCGCTGCGGCCGGCTCGTCTATCGCAAGGAGCTGCTCGAGCCCAAGCCCGAGGACGCGGCGGAGCCGGCGAAGCCCGAGTAGCGCTCCGTCGTCACGCCTCGAGACGATCGGCGAGCGCGAACAGGCGATCGCGGCGAGTGTCGATGATGTTCGCGGCCGCGCGCGCGATCGCCGCCACCGGCTTGACCGGCTGGCTCGCGAGGAACGCGCGGTGGTCGCTCGCGCCTGCCCACCACTTCTTCGCGTGCTCGACGCCCTTCATCACCGCGCTCTCGCCGACCGTCCAGTGCAGGAACGCGCCGAGCGGCGACGGCTTGGTGTCGAACGTCGACTCCGACGCGCGCCCCTCGTGGAGCAGGCGGTGCAGCGGCGGATCGATGTCCTGCGCCGAGCCGAGCCCGGGCAGGAACTGCTCGATGCGCATCATCAGCGGCGCGTCGCCGTTCTTGACGCCGCCCATGAAGTAATCGAGCGGCACGTCACCGCCGGTCGCCTCGGCGATCGCCTCGACGAGCGCGATCGAGTACAGCTTCGCGCGCAGGTAGCGCACCGCGAGCTCGATGTTGCCGGCCGCGCGCGCGATCCGGCGCGCGTGGATCTCCGGCTTGGGCTCGTCGCCCCACGTGTGGAACACGCGCTCGGCGGGCAGCCACGCGAGGAACGACTCCATCTTCTGCAGCGCGATGCGGTAGTCGCGCACGGTGTAGACGAGCGGCGAGTGCAGCGCGGGGTTGCTCTCGGGCAGCAGCTTCCACGTGTTGTCGAGGAAGCGCGCGGGCTCGTTGTACGCGAAGTTCTCGACGTCGCGGTTGCCGAACCTCACCGCGCGGCGCAGCGTGTCGTCGAGCTTGGCGCCGAGCACGCCGAGCTGGCTCAGCCGGTCGCGCAGCACGCTCACCGGATCGACGCGGAACGGGATGGTCTGCTCGATGCACGCGGCGACGTCGATGCGCTGCTGGCGATCGAGCGCCTTCGCGAGGTGCAGCGAGCCGACGAGCGCCGAGGCGAGCTCGTTGAGCCCGCTGGTGCCGGTGACGACGTCATCCACCCCGCATCCAAACACGGCGAGCACGTCCGCGGTCACCGGGTCGTCGCCGGCCCCGGGCAGCACGCGCCAGCCCTTGTCCGTCTGGCCGAGCACCCGGTCCATCTCGGCGCGCATCGACGGCGGCGGTCCCTGATCGACCTGGATGTAGACCGCGTCGTGATAGAGCGCCGCGATCACCTCGAGCGGGTCACCCTCGCTCGCGATCTCGATCACGTGATCGTGGTTGTGGAACTCGCGGCCCGCGGCCGACAGCGCGGCGTGGATCGCGAAGCCCCAGCGCTCGACCTGGTTGGTGTCGGACGCCGCGCCGAGCGCGTGGAGGGCCCGCCACAGCGCGTTCACGATCTCGTGCACCGGCGACCGCTGTTCCATGGCCCGTCCATCCAGCGTAACAAAAAGGCCCGGCCGGCGGAGAGGGCGGTAAGCCGAGTTCTGTGTCTGGCGATCATTCCTCTAGGCCCGCCGTTGCCGGCGGGCTCGAGCGACCAACCCGGAGTCATCGCGCGGGCCACGCGACCCCTGTCTGGTCTTGCTTCGGGTGGGGTTTGCCGTGCCCTCGCCGTCACCGACGAGGCGGTGCGCTCTTACCGCAC
>JBLMXA010000761.1:0-5487 GCA_050257515.1 Acidobacteriota bacterium
GCGCATTCACGGCAGGGAGCAGATCCTGCCGGATGAAGACGTTCGCCGTGAAATGATCCGGAAGAACGTCCGGAAGTTCCACGCGGTATTCCGGCTGTGTCTCGACGAGACCGGTCATCCCGAGTCCATCTTGCCGATGAGATCGACGGGCTTCGCCGACTACGATCGCGAGCTGATCGGAGGCATGCAGGACTGGGTGTACTCACCGTTTATCGTCGACGGCGTCCCGATGCCGGTATGCACCGAGATCCAGTTCGTCTCCAGCGACGACTAGTGGCGGGCGGCACTTCACGCGTACCTCACGTGGTGACGAACCCCGTCGAGGCTCGTCGCGATTTCGACAGCCGGTCGCGGCGCGTCACGACGGATGTCGCGAGGTTGCGCGCTGGATCGCAGGCTGCACTCTCGACGGAGCATGAGGGCTGCCGTCGCGTTCGTCATGCTCGTCCGGCTCGCTGCGCCGGCGCACGCCGGCCCGGCCGCCGATCGCGAGGAGCCGCCGGTGCGCGCCGCGAAGCCGCTCGTGGCGGTGCCGGTGCCGCCCGACACGGCCCCCGAGGAGGAGCCCGACTCGCGGAGCCCACGCGCCGCGCTCGCGCTGTCGGTCGCCGGCGCGGTCGTCGGCTCCGCTGCGGCCGTCGGCGGGTGGGCCGAGGGCTTCGACCAGCACGTCGGAGCGTCGGCCGGGCTGCTCGCGGTCGCGTCGATCGCGCCGTCGGCGGGCGAGTGGTACGCGGGCCGCATCCTCACGCCCGGCCTCGCGCTGCGCGCGGTCGGCGCCGTCGCGCTCGGCTATCTCGGCGTCGAGATGGGCTGCACGATCGGCGTCGCCGGCCACCAGTTCAGCGAGGGCGAGCCGTGCCCGGTGTCGCGCCTCGGCGGCGCGGGCCACGAGGAGGCGCTCCTCGCGATCGGAGCCGGCAGCTACGTCGCCGGCGCGATCTGGGACGTCGCGAACGCGCGTGACACCGCGCGCGCCTACAACCGGGCGCACGCGCGCGCGTCGGTGTCGCCGGTCGTGCTGCGCGGGCCCGCGGGGCTCGCGCCGGGCTTCGCGATCGCCGCGACGTTCTAGCTGCGCCGGCCGAACACGGCGAAGTGCAGCGTGAGCATCAACGCGTACGCGAACGCGATCGCGAGCGCGTGGCACACGACCCAGTACGGGAAGTCAGCGAGGCACGCGATCATCCACGCGAACACGTACGTGTCGCGGCGCCCGAGCGCGCGGATCCACGTCAGCACGGACGTCTTGTCGTAGACCTCGTCGGCGCTCGACGCCTCGGCCTCGAACCAGTAGCGAAACGCGAACACGTCGCCGGTGCCGGTGCGGCGGTAGACCGAGATGTACTGCGCCGCCGACGACAGCCAGCGCGTGCACGCCGACGCGAGCGCGAGCCACAGCCACGTGCCGCCGATCGCGCAGCCGGCGCCGACGACGAACAGGTTGTCGACGACGTCGTCGGACAGGTTGTCGAGCCACTGGCCGAGCTTCGAGTACTGGTAGCGCAGCCGCGCGAGCTCGCCGTCGCACGAGTCGAGGATCGAGTTGACCTCGAGCAGCACGCCGGCGAGCGCGACCGCCGCGTAGCCGCCGCGGCTCGCGAGGAACGCCGCGACGAGCCCGACGAGGATCGCGGTGATCGTGACGTGGTTCGGCGTCAGCGCGAGCGATCGCCGCGCGAGCAGGCGCGTGATCCGCATCGAGAACCGCCAGTTGACGAGCGCGTCGATCGGCCCCTCGAACGACTTGTTCATGCGCCGGATCAGCGCCCACTCGGCCTGCGCGCGCGCCGCCGCATCGACGAGCTCGACGCCCGCGATCACGTCCGCGCGCTCGCGGGCCGCGCCCTCGGGCGCCGGCGTGCCCGGCGCGACGTACTCCACGGGGATCGGCAGCGGCCTCGTGATCGCGACCGGCGCCGCCGCGACGATCGCGCGCGACGCGCCCGCCTTCGCGACCTCGCGCACCCGCCGCTCGAGCGCCGTCAGCCCGCCGACGATCTGCGCGTGGCGATCACCGGTGGTCTCGAGAAACACGACGGTCGGCACGGCCGTCGCTGTCTACCACGCCGGCTAGTAGCCGGGGCGGATCTGCGTTGCGGTGATCTCGTCAGCGACGACCGCGACGTCGTGGGCGAGGAACGTCGTCGTCATCGTCTGCGTGTACGTCGCACCGACACTCGTGGTCGCGTTCGCGGGGACCTTGCAGAGCAGATAGGTGCCCGCTGCCATCGAGCTGAACTGGCCGAGGTTGATGACGGTGAGGCTCGCCGTGATATCCGTGCCGCCCTGCTTGATGATCAGCTGCGTGTGCGTCGTGTCGGTGATCGGCATGTTGCTGCAGTCCGTCAGCAGCACGGCCAGCATGCCCTGCGTGCTCGTCGAGGTGCAGCCGAGGATCGCGAGGTCAGCCGCAGCCGTCGGCGTCAGAGTGAACAGCGGAATCCCGGTGACGTCTGCAGTCACCGGCTCGGCGGGGTATTCGAGAACCGTCTTGTCGGGCATCGTCGCGGGGGGCGTCGGTGCGGGCGGGGTCAGCTTGAGATAGGCGGCTAGCGGCGTGCCTCCGGTCGCGATCCCGGTGACGTTGAAGTTGCCGGAGGCATCCGTCATCGCCGATCCCAGCGCGCCTTGCCCCATGCAGTTGCCCGTGCAGGCATCCACCGTCGCATTCGCGAGCGGCGAGAACGTCGGCGTCGTACCGCCGCTGATCCCGACCTCCTGAGCGTTGCCGGAGATCGCGACGGTCGCGTTGGCAGTCATCGGCGCCGGGTTATTGACGCAGGCGAAGTCGAACACGGGCGGTGCGTCGATCGGCGCGTCGAGGAACACCTTCGCATCGGGCGGCGCGTCGGGCACCACGATCTGCGCGTCGGGCGGCTTCTTCGAGTTGCTGCTGCCGCAGGCGGCGAGGGCGAGCACGAGGCAGGCCGAGAGTTTCCCCATGGCCGATCAGGTACACCAATTGAACGCGAGTTCCAACGAACTTCGTCGTTACGTGCGCCGGAGCACGACCGCGTGCTCCGCCTTCACCCGCTCGCCGAACGCGCGGCGCTCGGCGGCGCCGAGCATTGGACGCTCCTGCGAGGCCCAGGCCTCGACGGCCAGATCGCCCGGCAGGGCGTCGCGCAGCTCGTCGAGCGCGTAGAGCGCGCGGCCGCGGGCGACCGAGTCGCCGACGACGAACGCGGCGGCGCGGCCGGGGGCGAGCGCGCGCGCGACGCAGGCGAGGACGTCGGCGAGGCTCGCCTTCCAGGCGCGGTAGGCGGCGGGCGCGTCGTGCTCGAACGCGCGGCGCGGGCCGAGCTCGCCCGCGTCGAGCTCGCGGTGGCGGAGCGCGAGGAAGTCGAAGCGCAGGCGCTGGT
The DNA here is from genome assembly GCA_050257515.1 of Acidobacteriota bacterium. Lineage (GTDB taxonomy): Bacteria > Myxococcota_A > Polyangia > Haliangiales > Haliangiaceae > JABFXX01. Next base: position 3,366 of record JBLMXA010000761.1, read on the forward strand.
GCTCGGCGTAGTCGTACGTGCCCGGGTACGGCGGCGACGTGACGATGCCCGCGGCGGTGCCGTCGCCGACGACGTCGCCGAGGTTGCGCGAGTCGATCTCGAACACCTCGGGCAGTGGGCCGTGGTTCTTCGACAGATCGGCGAGCCCCGCGACGAGCAGCTCGGCGCGCTGCGCGAACAGCCGCGCGGCCTGGCCGCGGCCGACGGCGCGCTGCACCCACGTCGCATCGGTGTCGGAGGTGCGCGACGACACCTTGTAGAGGATCGCCGACAGGCACGCGACGAGCACGCCGGCGAGCTCGCCGTCGCTGGCGCGCACGTCGTCGATGCGCGCGGCGAGATCCTCGAGCTCGCGGCGCACGTGCGGCGCGAACCAGCTCGCGAGGCGGCGGTTGCGCGCGTTCGGATCGAAGCCCTTCGGCGTGCGCAGCCGCATCGCCTCGGCGCCGGCGCGGCGCGCGGCCTTGCCGGCGGCGATCGTCGCGCCGGCGATCGAGTGCGCGGCGTCGCGCAGCTGGTGGCGGCGCTTCGGCGGCACGGTCCACGTCTTCGCGCGCGCGACGAGCACGGCGAGCGGGTTGAGATCGACGCCGAGCGTGCGCGCACCGAGCGCCCGCGCCTCGACGAGCACGGTGCCCGAGCCGCAGAACGGATCGATGATCGGCTGCGTGCGCGCCGCGCCCTGCGCGACGAAGTCGACCAGCACGCGCGCGGTCGCCGGGTGCAGGCGCGCCGGGTAGGTGTGGAACGGATGGGTCAGCGTCTCGGCGGTCTCGCGGTCGGTCTGCGCGGCGGTCAGCGCCTCGACGAGCACGGTCGCCGTCGACGTGAGGCCGTCGCGGTGGATGCGCCCCGCGGCGCGAGGCATCGACAAGGAACGCCGCTGTCTGCCCATCGCTAGCTTCGCGCGTGGACGAGCCACACGGCCATGCCGACGTCGATCGAGTTGGTGCGCGCGAACGGCGCGAGCGCGCGCGCGACGCGCTCCATGATCTGCTCGCGGGTGTCGCGATCGACGTCGCCGATCAGGCGCGACAGCGGGCCGGACTCGAGCGCGCGCTCGGACGCCTCGACGAGATCGGCGCCCATGAACATCTCCGTATCGTGGCGCTCGACGCGGATCTCGCGAAACCCGGCGCGTGCGAGGATGTCGCGGACCCGGCCGCTGCCGGCGAACGCGAACGGCCCGGGCGCGTTGGGATCGGCCGGCTTGGCCTGGACGAAGTCGCGCGCGGCGTCGAGTGGCACCCGCGCCCACGCGTTCTCCGACAGCGCGCGGAAGCACGCGAACGCGATGCGCCCGCCGGGGACGAGCGCGCGGTGGAGGTTCGAGAACGCGGCGACCGGATCGGCAAAGAACATCACGCCGAACCGCGAGAACGCGAGCTCGAACTCCTTCTGGAAATCATGCGTCGCGGCGTCGGCCTCGACGAGCTCGATGTCCGGGTGCTCCGCCGCCCGCGCGCGCGCGACCGCGAGCATCGGCGCGGATACGTCGATGCCGAGCACCCGCGCGCCGGTGCGCCTCGCGATCTCGAGCGTCGTCGTACCGACGCCGCAGCCGATGTCGAGCACGCGCTCGCCGGGGAGCGGCGCCGCGGCCTGGAGCAGCGCCTCGGTGACGCGCGCCAGGCTCTTGTCCATGCGCTCGTGCTTGGCCGCCCAGCGCTGCCCGGCCGGCCCGTTCCAGTACTCGATCTGTCCAGTGTTCTGTCCGTCCACCGCCCGCGTTTATACAATGCTATACGCGGCGCATGCCCATGCCGCTCGAGATCATCGGCCTCGGCAAGCGCGAGGTCCGGTTCGTATGGGACGAGGGCGTCGAGGACGTGTGGGCCGCGCGCGAGCTGCGCCAGCTCTGCACGTGCGCGACGTGCCAGTCCGAGGCGACCGGCGAGCGCCTGCTCGATCCCGCGAGCGTCCCCGAGGACATCCACGTCGCCGACATGCACCTCGTCGGCAACTACGGGGTCGGCATCCACTTCTCCGACGGCCACACGACCGGCATCTACCGGTTCGCGAACCTGCGGCGGAAGCGATGATCGGCGAGCTGGAGCGGCTGTGGCGCGAGCGCGCGAGCAGGCGAGCGTTTCGCCCCGAGCCGGTCCCGCGCGCGGACCTG
>JBLMXA010000762.1:0-2913 GCA_050257515.1 Acidobacteriota bacterium
CACCGCGGCCGGCAGCAGCTCGAACCGCGCCGGCAGCTTGCCGAGGCACTCGCCGTCGACATCGAGCTCGACCGTGGCGCCGGCGTCGACCGCCCGCGCCTCGACGATGCGCGCGTGGCGCGTCGTCACCTTGTCCATCGACAGGTGCGTGCCCTTGTACAGCCGCCGCCCGCTCTTCAACAGGTCGCCGAAGTTGAAGTCGCCGAGCGCGACGACATCGAACTTGCCGTCGTCGACCTCGGCGTTGGGCGCGACCATCATCGCACCGCCGAAGTAGCGGCCGTTCGCGACCGCGACCGTGTTGATCGTCAGCTCGACGCGATCCTTGCCGTCGAACACGAGCTCGACGCGCTGGTTCTTGTACGACCACGTCGCGCGCGCGGTGGCGACCGCGAACGACAGCCGGCCGAGCTTCTTGCCCGACTCGTTGACGAGCCGGTCGACGACCCCCGACACGCCGAACGATGCGATGTTCGCGAACATCCGCCGCACCGGCTTGCCGTCGCGCGACATCAGGTCGAGCAGGCCGACGTCGATCTTGCGGCGCTTGTTCGCCGCGATCACGGCGGCGGCATCGGCGATCGCGACCGGCAGGCCGAGCGTGCGGCGAAAATCGCCGCCCGTGCCGTACGGGATGAGGCCGAGGCTCGCCTCCGGCGCGACCGGCTGGCCGTCCTCGAAGAAGCCGTTGAGGACCTCGTTGATCGTGCCGTCGCCGCCGATCGCGACGATCCGCTCCGCGCCGCCGCGCAGCGCCTCGCGCGCGAGCCGCGTCGCATCGCCAGGCGCCTGCGTCATCGCCTCGTCGAACGGGAACGCGCGCCCCAGCGTGTCGGCGAGCTCCGTCCACCGCTTGCCGAGCTTGCCGCCCTGCGACTGCGGGTTGACGATGACGACGGTCCGAGGCGCGACCATGACCGCGACTATACGCCCCGGGTCTGATCGGCCAGGGTGGGTGCGCATGCGATTGACATCGTTCGAGTCGCGTGTGAGATCCGGGCGTGCTCGGACGGGCGATCGCGCTGGTGCTGCTCGCCGCGGGGTGCAAGATCGTGCACGTCGAGACCCCGCTGGCCGCGCGACTCGAGCTCGCGCCCGGGTGCCAGGATCCGGGCGACGGCGGCACGTGGGTCGGCGCGACCCTGACGGTCACGAACCAGACCGGCTCGACCACGCACATCCCCGCCGACCTCCAGTGCTGGGTCGAGCGTGAGGTGACCGACGCCGCCGGTCACGTCGTCGACGACTTCGCGGCGCCGATCACCTGCGCGACCGACCCCGAGGCGTTCCATACCGAGCTCGCGCCGCGCGGCCAGACCAGCGGCAACCTGCTGATCTGGGACGCGCGCTTCACGGACTCGCAGCTCGCACCGGCGGGCACGTACACGATCGAGGTCGACCTCGACGACGGCACGCGCGGGAACCCGCTCGCGGTCAGCCTGCCGGGCTGCAACTAGCTACCCCGGGCCCTCGTTCATCGCGCGCTCGATCTTCGTCTTCAGCTCGACGTAGCGGCGCAGGAAGTTGTAGTGGCGCTCGCGGAACGCCGTCGTGTAGCGGCGCTCCTTGGCCTTGGCGCGCCACGCCTCGGCCAGCTCGTCCATGCGCGCGAGCAGCTGCGCGGGCTCCTTGAACGGCTTGACGATCGTGCGCGAGCCGGCGGTCTCGACGAGCTCGACGTGGCCGTTGTCGGCGGGACCGCGGAACGTCAGCACGACGGTGTCGGGCTGCTGGTTGCGGATCGTGCGCGCGACGGTCTTCGCGGGCAGATCCGAGATGTCCTCGGCGATCATCGCGTAGTGGTAGCTGCCCGAGCTGACGCGATCGAGGCCCTCGCCGCCGGAGCTCGCGTAGTGGAACGAGAAGCCGTTCGGCTTGGCCTCGACGAGCGCGGCGTGGAGCTCCTCGACCTCGTCGACGACGAGCACGCGCAGCTCGTCGAGCTGGATCATCCGCGACTCGTCCCGGCCGGCGACCTTGTCGGCGAGATCGATCGCGCGGCGCTCGGTCTCCATGAACCGCTGCAGGAACTCCTCGTGCACGCTCTTGATCTCGTCGAGCACGGTGTCGACCTCGCGCTTGCCGACCGACCGGCCGGCGGCGTCGAGCACCCGCTCCTTGAGGTACGCGACCGACTCCGGGGCCTTGAGGATCAGATCGACCGCGCCGGCGCGCACCGCGGCGACCGCGTCGTCGAACGAGCGGCGCGGCGTCATCGCGACGACCATCGTCGTCGGCGACTTCTTCTTCAGCTGCTCGACCGTCGCGATGCCGGCGCCGGGCGTCGGCGTGTCGAGATCGACGAGCGCGACCGAGAAGAACTGGCGATCGACGAGCTGGAGCGCGCGCGCGGGCTCGACGACGCAGGTGACGTGCAGGCTCGCCTCCGACAGCAGCTGCGCGATGCCGTCGTGCACGCGCTCGTCGGAGTCGAGCACGAGCACCTCGACCCCGACCAACGCGGAGTGGACAGCGCGGAACGAGCCTGAATCGATCGGCATGGGGTCCTAGTAGGAGAACGGTCGCACGAAATCGGTCGGTTGAGCGGGGTGGACGGCGAACGTCCAGCGCGCGACCGCCGCGGCCAGACAGTCGGCGAGCTGCGACGAGCCCGTCGAGTTCTCGACGGCCGCGGTGTGCGTGACGTGGCCATCGGGCAGCACCTCGAACGCGATCCGGATCGCGCCGTGGACGTCGCCGGCGGACTGCCGGCAGCGCGCGAGCTCGGCCTGCGAGCGCGACGCGGCGAGATCGATCTCGTTCTCGAGATCGTCGTACGGATCCTGCGGGTCGAGCTTGGATGCGCCGACGCGCGCCGCGGTGTGCGTGACGTGGCGCTTCGTGGCGGCCTTGGGGTCGGGCTTGGCCGGTGCGGGCGGTGGCGGTGGCGGCGGTGCGGGTGGCGGTGGCGCG
>JBLMXA010000763.1:0-2983 GCA_050257515.1 Acidobacteriota bacterium
CGACCCTGCCGGTGCCGACGGTCGACCAGGCCAAGCTCTCGGCCTGCATGACGAAGTACCCACCGCACTGAGTGGAACGCACGATGCACCGGCAACGGTGCATGGACGAGCAACAGCAGAACGACGAGGGCCGGCTCGTGCGATTCGGCCGCAGGCATCCGGTGTGGACGGTAGCCGGCGTCGCCGCGGCCGGACTGGCAGGAGGCATCGAGATGGCGGCCGGCGTGCTGCTCGGCGCGGCGGCGCTCGCGCTCGTACGCCGGACGAAGCAGGAGCCGGCGCCCGAATCTCCCGGAGCCCTGCGTTCCGAGACGCTGCAGAAGATCCGCGACCGGGCGCACGCGGTGATGATGGCGGCGCGCGGTGAGCAACCCCAGGCGCACTGATAGATGTTCGCGCTGTCGGACGAGCGGACCGTCGCGGTCCTGATCGCGACGCACGCGCGCAGCTCGCGCCGCCTGCGGCTGGAGATCGACGCACTGCTGGGAAATCCTGGGATCGCGCGCGAGCTCGAGGCCGCGGCGCGTGCGCGGCCGGGCGTCGTGCGCGCATCGGCGAATCCACGGTCCGGGAGGATGCTGATCGAGTACGAGGCGAGCTCGCCGGTGCTCGACGCGCTCGAGCGCCATGCGCGGTCCGCGTCCCCGGTGCGCCGCCGCGCAGCGATCGGCGAGCCCGGCGCGCGCTGGCACGCCGCTACGGTCGACGAGGTCGTCGCGCGCTTCTCGACGAGCGTGCACGACGGGCTGGCGCCTGACGAGGCAGCTCGCCGGCTCGGCGTCGTCGGCGCGAACGTGCTCGAGCAGGAGGCCCCGCGCTCGCGGCTCGCGATGCTCGGCGACCAGCTCGCGAACGTGCCGACGGCGCTGCTGGTCGGCTCGACGGTGATCTCGATCCTGCTCGGCGACGTGCTCGAGGCCGGCGCGATCGTCGCGGTGATCGGCCTCAACGCCTCGATCGGTTACCGCGTCGAGCGCCGCAGCGAGGATCTGCTGGCCGCCTGGCGCGCCGCCGAGCTCGGCGACGCGCAGGTGATCCGCGGCGGATCGATCCGTACGGTCTCGGCGTCGCAGCTCGTGCCCGGCGATCTGATCGTCGTCCACGCCGGCACCGTGATCAGCGCCGACGCGCGCGTCGTCGACGCACACGGGCTCGCCGCCGACGAGGCCGCGCTGACCGGCGAGAGCGAGCCCGTCGCGAAGCGCTGCGAGCCGGTCGCCGCCGACGCACCGCTCGCCGAGCGCGCGACGATGCTGTACCGCGGCACGTCGATCGCGTCGGGTCACGGCCGTGCGATCGTCGTCGCGACCGCCGCGGCGACCGAGATCGCGAGCGTGCAGCGGCTCGCCGCCGAGTCGCGGGCGCCGAAGGGCCGGCTGCAGCGGCGGCTCAACTCGCTGTCGTCGCGGCTCGCGTGGGGCGGGCTGACCGCGGCCGGGCTCGCCGGCATCGCGTCGCTCGCGTGGCGGCGCGATCCGACCGAGATCCTGCGCGACTCGGTCGCGCTCGGCGTCGCCGCGATCCCCGAGGGCCTGCCGGTCACCGCGACCGCGGCGCTCGTGCGCGCGATGGCGCGGATGCGCGCGCGCGGCATCGTCGTGCGCCGGCTGGCGACCGCCGAGGCGCTCGGCGGCATCACCGTCGCGTGCACCGACAAGACCGGCACGCTGACCGAGAACCGCATGCGGCTCGAGACGGTGTCGGTGCTCGTCGCCGGCGAGCCACGCCGCTATCCCGCGCGCGCCCTCCGCGGGCGCACCGGCCCGCTCGCCGCGCTGCTCGCGGCCGGCGTGCTCAACAGCGACGTCGACTACCAGCAGAACGGCCACGGCCGGCTCGAGGTCGCCGGCAGCTCGACCGAGCGCGCGCTGATCGAGGCCGCGCAGCGCGCCGGCATCGAGCCCACCGAGCTGCGCGCGCGGTGGCCGCGACACCGGCTCGTCGAGCGCAGCGAGGGCATCCACTTCGTCACCAGCGAGCACGATGGCGAGCTCGCGATCATCAAGGGCGCGCCCGAGCAGGTCGTGCCGCGCTGCGCGCTGACGGACCACGAGGCGCGGGCGGTGCTCGCCGAGAACGCCGCGCTCGCCGGCGAGGGCCTGCGCGTGCTCGCGATCGGCTGGCGGCACGCCGGCGCCGCGCGCTGGCGCTATCTCGGGCTCGTCGGGCTGCGCGACCCGCTGCGCGAGGGCTCGACGGCCGCGCTGCGCGCCGCCGCGGCCGCCGGGATCCGCACGGTGATGCTGACCGGCGATCAGCGCGCGACCGCCGAGGCGATCGCGCTCCAGGCGCAGCTCGCCGGCGACGTGATCGAGGGGCGCGAGCTGGCCGAGCTGCTCGCGGCGCCCGACGCGGCCGAGCGCCTGCGCCGGCTCGCGGTCGTCGCGCGGGTGGTCCCCGCCGACAAGGTGCGCGTCGTCGAGGCGCTGCGCCGCCACGGCGAGGTCGTCGCGATGGCCGGCGACGGCATCAACGACGCGCCCGCGCTGCGCGCCGCCGACGTCGGCATCGCGGTCGGCGCGCGCTCGAGCGACCTCGCGCGGCAGACCGCCGACGTCGTGCTCGAGCGCGAGGACCTGCGCTCGATCCTCGAGGCGGTCGCCGAGGGCCGCGCCGTCCAGGACAACCTGCGCCGCTCGATCCGCTTCCAGGCCGCCGGCAACCTCGGCGAGCTGTTGCTCGCGCTCGGGGCCGCGATCGCCGGCCGCCGCCTGATCCCGTCGCTGGGCCTGCTATGGATCAACCTGCTCACCGACACCCTGCCCGGCCTGGCGCTCGCGCTCGAGCCCACCGACTCCGGCGCGCTGCTCGATCGCCCACCGGCGCCGCCCGGCGCGCCGATCCTGAGCGCGCGCGACTGGCGCCGCGTCGCGCGCGATGGCGCGCTGATCGCCGCAGCGTCGGGCGCAGCCGCGATCGCCGGCGGGCCGCTCGCCGCGTTCGCCGCGATCGGCACGACGCAGTTCGGCTACGCCGCCGCGTG
>JBLMXA010000764.1:0-3229 GCA_050257515.1 Acidobacteriota bacterium
ACGTCGGTGCCGCCGTTGCACGTCGAGTTCGGGTTGACGAGCAGCGGATCGCAGTCGATCTGCACGCGCGGCGTGTCGGGCTGGCGGTCGTCGTTGCCGAAGTGGACGCGGAGCTCGGCGCCGAGCTCGACGAGGTCGACGACGCCGTCGCCGTCGACATCTGCCCACGCGAACGCCTGCAGCGGCACGTTGCCGGCGGTCGCGGCCGTCGCGCCGCTCGACCACGTCGGGTCGAGCTCGCGCGCGTGCCCCGCGGGATCGTCGCCGTTGCGGTACAGCGCGTACGCCTGGCCACCGCCGGTCGCGGCGACGACGTCGGGGAACGGATCGCCGTCCCAGTCGCCCGGCGTCGCGAGCGGCATCGCGTTCGGCGTGGTCAGCTCGCGCTCGCGGCCGGTCTCGAGATCGAGGACATCGAGCGCGGTGTCGTCCGGAATCTGGTAGCTCGCGAGCACGGCCTTGTCGCGGCCGTCGCGATCGAAGTCGGTCGAGTACAGGCCGTCGTAGCTGCGATCGGCGCCGATCGGCATCGCCGGGGCGCCGTCGATCACGAGGTTCGACCGGCCGGCGTCGAGCGACGCGAGCCGCGGCTCGCTCGTGCCGCGCGCGGGCGCGAGCCAGTCGAGGAAGCCCTTGCGGGGGCTCGCCGCGGCATCGAGCCGCACGTAGCTCGGCGCGCCGGCGCCGAGCCGAAGGTCGAACAGCTCGACGGTGGTCGCGGCGCCGGGCACGAGCGACGCGCTCGCGGTGAGCGCGATGCGCGTGTCGCAGGTCGCGCCGCACGCGACCTCGGCGAGCTGCACGCACGCTTCGCCCCAGGCGGTCTCGCAGCAGCTCGGCAGCCGCGCGCACACCGACGCCGCGCACGCGTCGGCGATCGGGGCCGGCGGCTGGCCGCTCGCGCACGGATCGCGCGGCGCGATCGCGTCGTCGAAGCAGGCGCCGCTCGCCGACCCGGAGTGCGCGGTGTACCGCCGCTCGAGCGGGCACGTCGGATCGTAGCTCGTGCAGTGATGGTCGAGCTCGCAGCGGCCCGCGACGCCGACGTTGCAGTCGCTGTCGGCGCGGCACTCGTAGTGATCGTCGATGCAGCCGGTCGCGAGCGCGAGCAGCGCGAGCCATCTCATAGCCGGCGCTCCAGCGAGATGCTCGCCGAGGTCGGCGAGGCGTCGACCGAGATCGTCGTGTCGACGAGGTGGAACCGCCAGCGCAGCAGCGCCGCGCTGATCGCGAGCACGCCCGCGCCGCCGCACGCGATCCCCGCGTCGCGCGCGAGGTGTGCCTGATCGATGCGGTGCGCGTACGTCGCGAGCGAGCCGCCGCGCTCGTCGGCGAGCCGCGAGCTCTCGATCAGCAACAGCCCGCTCGCGATCACCGATACGCCGCCGATGCTGGCGATCGTCGCGTCGACGCCGTCCCATTCGCGATGCGGCGGCGGGCGCGGCGGCAGCGGTCTCGGCGGCACCGGCGGCGGGCGCTGCAGCTCGAGCCGCGCGGCGCCGAGCGCCTGCTCGGCGAGCGCGGCCTGATCCGGCGGCGGGTTGGTCTGCATGAACCGCTCGTAGTAAGCGATCGCCTGCTGGTAATGGCCGAGGTTGAGCTCGACCTGGCCGAGCGCGAACAGCAGCGCGGGGCGCGGATCGAGCTGGTAGGCGGCGAGCAGCTCGTCGCGGGCGTGCACGAAGTCGCCGCGATCGTACGCGGCGCGGGCGCGCGCGAGGCGGTCGGTCGGGGGATCGATGTGGTCTTCGGCCCGCGCGGTGGTGGCGGCGAGCAGGAGGGCGGCGACGAGGACGGGCGCGCGGGTCACTTCGGATGCTTCGCGGCGGAGCCCGGGGAGTCGGTGGGGAGCAGCAGCTGGGGGTTCCACTCGACGGAGGTGCGGGGAGGCGCGGGAGGTGGCGCCGTGGGAGGTGGGCGAGGCGGCAGCGAGGCGTGGTGGCGGTGGAGCCTGGCGGGGACGGGAGCGGTCTCGGTGACGGGAGCGGGAACCGGAGCCGGAGCGGGAACCGGAACCGGAGCCGGAGCCGGAGCGGGAACCGGAGCCGGAGCGGGAGCCGGAGCCGGAGCGGGAACCGGAACCGGAGCGGAGATCGGGCTCGGATCCGGAATCGTGCTCGTGCTCGTAGTCGTGCTCGTGCTCGATCCCCCCGCCGCGAGCACGATCGCCAGCGTGACGCCCACCGCCGCGCCGCCCGCGATCACCGCGTAGAGCCGCGCGCGCGAGCGCTTGGGCGCGAGCGCGGGCACCGCGGGCGACGACGGCAGCGAGCCTTCCTCGGCATCGCGGCGATCGGCGGGGCCGAACGTCGGCAGCCTGGGCTCGTCGGCGGCGAGCGACTCGATGACCGAGACGAGCGAGCCCTCGCCCTTGCGCGGAGGATCGGGCACGGTGGTCGCCGCGATCCACGGCGCGCGGCGCGCGCCGACGACCTCCTCGACCGTGCGCGCGACCCAGCGCGCGCCGAGCACGTGGCCCTCGACGGCCGCGAGCGCCTCGAGCGCGTCGGCGAGCTCGCGCGCGGTCGCGAAGCGGCGGTCGGGATCGTGGGCGACCGCGCGCAGCGCGATGTCCTCGAGCGCGCCCGACAGCGACGGCACGATGCTGCGCGGGCGCGGCACGTCGCCCGACAGCACGCGGTGCAGCGACGCGACGTCGTTCTCGGCCCAGAACAGCCGGCGGCGGGTGACCAGCTCGTACAGGATGACGCCGATCGAGAAGATGTCGGCGCGGCGATCGAACGCGTGCCCGCGGCACTGCTCCGGCGCCATGTAGGTGACGGTACCGTGCATCGAGCCCGACAGCGTCGCGACGCGCGTCTCCTTCGCGATGCCGAAGTCGGCGAGCTTCACCGAGCCGTCGAGATCGACGAGCACGTTGCCGGGCGACACGTCGCGGTGGACGAGCCCGAGCGGCGAGCCCGACTCGTCGGTCAGCTCGTGCGCGTGGTGCAGCGCGCGCGCGACGTCGATCACGATGCCGAGCGCGACCGCCAGCGGCAGCTCGCGCACGACGTGGCCGGTCTCGGTCTGCATGATCGTGCGCAGCGGCGCGCCGTGCACGTACTCGAGGACGAGGTAGTCGTAGCCGTCGTGCTCGCCGGCGTCGAGCACCGCGATCAGGTTGGGATGGCGGAGCCGGCCACCGATGCGTGCCTCGCGCCGCAGCGAGACCGCCACGTTGCGGTCGGCGCGCAGGTGCTCGAGCGGCCGCTTGATCACGACATGG
>JBLMXA010000765.1:0-13838 GCA_050257515.1 Acidobacteriota bacterium
GGCTCGACGGCGTCGAGGTGTTCGAGGTCCGCCACCGCTCGGTCACGAAGGCCAATGCCGTGCGGTGGGTTCGCGAGCGGATCCCGGGCGCCCGGCTCGTCGCGGTCGGCGATGACATCACCGACGAGGAGATGTTCGCGGCGCTCGACGACGACGACCTCGCGATCGCGGTCGGCACGCAGCGCGATCGCGTGACGCACGCCCGCGCGTGGGTGTCGGGACCGGACGCGGTGCGCGAGCTGCTGTGGTGGATGCTCGAAGTGCGAGGCGCCCGTGCGCCGGCCCGCCCGCCGCCCGGTCTCCACCCGGTCCCGGTGCGCCGGCTCAGCACGGACCGCGGGTCCGGCGGTGCCGAGCTGGTCGTGATCTCGAACCGCACGCCGAACGTTCACGCCGAGGGACGGCCGCGGCAGGTCGGCGGGCTCGTGTCGGCGCTCGAGCCCGCGCTGCGCTCGTGCGATGGCGTGTGGCTCGGCTGGAGCGGCAGCGTCGGCGACGATCCCGTGACGCTCAAGGTTCACCCGCACGGCCGCCCGCCGCGCGCGACGTTCGACCTCACGCCGGGGCTGCGCGACCATTACTACAGCGGATTCTGCAGCGCCGCCCTGTGGCCGCTGCTGCACGCGTTCCCGAGCCGCGCGCGGTTCTCCGACGAGCAATGGGATGCGTACGTCGAGGCCAATGCGGTCTACGCGCGCTTCGCCGCGACCCTCGCGCGTCCCACCGCGACGGTGTGGGTGCACGACTATCATCTGCTGCTCGTCGCGTCTCGCCTGCGCGCGCTCGGGCACCGGGGGCCGATCGGGCTGTTCCTGCACGTGCCGTTTCCCCCGCGCGACATCTTCGAGATGCTGCCGTGGTGCGATCAGGTGCTCGACGCGCTCCGCGGCTTCGACCTCGTCGGCTTCCACACGGACGACTGGGCGGACAACTTCCAGACCTGCGCGCGCGCGCGCGACCGCCGAGGCGGCGACCGCTCGCGCTGGCCGCTCGTGTCCGTGCTGCCGATCGGCGTCGACCCGAGCGACTTCCTGGTGACCGCCGAGGATCCCGACGACGAGGTCCGCCAGCTCCGCGACGTGCTCGGCGACCGCAAGCTGATCCTCGGCGTCGACCGGCTCGACTACTCGAAGGGCATTCCCGAGCGGCTCGACGCGTTCGAGCGGCTGCTCGACCGGCGCCCCGAGTGGCGCGGCGCGGTCACGCTCGTGCAGATCTCGGTCCCGTCGCGCATCGAGGTCCCCGATTACGTCGAGCTGCGGCAGCGTGTCGAGAACATGGTCGGCCGGATCAACGGCCAGTACGGCCACGCGGGATGGGTCCCCGTCCGCTACCTGTACCGCTCGTACGCGCAGCGCGTGCTCGCGCAGCTGTACCGCGCGGCCGACGTCGCGCTGGTGACGCCGCTGCGCGACGGCTTGAACCTGGTCGCGAAGGAGTTCATCGCCGCCCAGGATCCCGCCGATCCGGGCGTCCTCGTGCTGTCGCGGTTCGCCGGCGCCGCGGTCGAGCTCACCGAGGCGATCCTGACCAACCCGTATCACGCCGACGGCCTCGCCGCCGATCTCGATCGCGCGCTGCAGATGCCCCTGGCCGAGCGCGCGCAGCGCCACCGCGCGCTCGCCGCGAGCCTCGCCGCGCTCGCGCCGCCGCGGTGGGCGGCGAGCTTCCTCGAACATCTCGGCTCGGCGGCGACGAGCCGTCGCGACGCGTGATCCGTGACGTAGCGGCGTGGGCGCGCCGGCGCCGCCTCGGGCACCCGGCGGCGACGCGAGCTCGTGCGTGCTCGCGACGGGAAAAACTCCCTCTGCCTGTGGGAAAAGCTCCCGCGCATGCGCGTTGGCAGCGCGCGCGTGCATGACGCATGCTGCATACGTGCAGCACGTCGAACGCATCCTCGTTCCGCTCGATCACTCCGCCGGGACCGACGCGATCGTCGACTTCGCGTCGGTGATCGCGCGCGGCATGGGCTCGAAGATCACGCTGCTCCACGTCTACGACCCGCCGAACGAGATGGTCGGGCTCGTGCCCGGCGCGACCGTCACCGGCGAGCTCGCCGCCGAACAGGACGCCGGCGTGGCGCTGCTCGATCGCGCGGAGGCGCGCGTGCGGGGCGCCGGGATCGCGGTCGACCGCCTCGTCGAGCGCGCCGCGCCTGCGAGCGCGGCGATCGTGCATCACGCGGCGCTCGGCAGCTACGATCTCGTCGTCATGGGGACACACGGCCGGCACGGCATCGAGCGGCTGCTGCTCGGAAGCACCGCCGAGCACGTGATGCGCGACGCGCCGTGCCCGGTCGTCGCCGTCCACCTGCCCCGCGACTGAGCTCACCCGCCGTCGTCGCTCGCGAGCAGCCGGTTCAGCGTCTTGATGTCGACGCCGAGCTTGTCCGCCGTGCGCAGCTTCTGGTTCGCCAGGCGCTCGAACGCCCACCGCGCGTAGCGTCGCTGGATGTCGCGCAGCGCGATCACGTCGCCGTGAAACTCGGAGCGCTGATCGGCCGAGGCATCGCGAACGACCAGCGGGAGGTCGGTGATCGCGACGTCGGGCCCGTCGGCGAGCAGCACGCAGCGTTCGATGACGTGTGCGAGCTCGCGGACGTTGCCCGGCCACTCGTAGTCGAGCAGGCACGCGAGCGCGTCGCGCGAGATCCGCGTCACCCGCGAGTCCGGGTGCTTCGCCCGGGCGATCGACAGGAAGTGGCCCAGCAGCTGCGGGATGTCGTCGCGGCGGTCGCGCAGCGGCGGGATCTCGATCGGCACGACATCCAGCCGGAACAGCAGGTCCTCGCGGAACGTGCCCTCGGCGACCAGCCGCCGGAGGTCGCGGTGCGTCGCCGCGAGCACGCGGACGTCGACCGCGCGCTCGCCCTCGCTGCCGACCGGACGGATGCGGCGGGACTCGAGCACGTGCAGCAGCTTCGCCTGCAGCGGAGGCGACATCTCGCCGATCTCGTCGAGCAACAGCGTGCCGCGATCGGCCTCGGCGAACAGCCCCTGGCGATCGAACGTCGCGCCCGTGAACGCGCCCTTGATGTGGCCGAACAGCTCGCTCTCGAGCAGCGGCTCGGGCAGCGCGGCGCAGTTGACCGCGACGAACGGCCCCGCGGCACGCGAGCTCTCGCCGTGGATCGCGCGCGCGACGACGCCCTTGCCGCTTCCGGTCTCGCCCGTGATCAGGATCGGCGCATCGGTCCTCGCGACGCGGTCGATCACCGAGGCGACGCGTTGCATCGCCGGGCTCGCGCCGATCAGCCCGCGCACCGAGAACCGCTCGCGCACCTCCGTGCGCAGCGCGGCGGCCTCGTGCCGCAAGCTGCGCTCCGCGAGCGCGCGGTCGACGAACACGAGCAGCTCGTCGAGCTTGAACGGCTTCGTCAGGTAGTGGTACGCGCCGCGGCGGATCGCCTCGACGGCGGAATCGATCGCGCCGTACGCCGTCATCACGATCACCGGGACCTCCGCGCCCGTCGCGCGCGCGGCGTCGAGCAGCGCGAGGCCATCGACGTCGGGCATCCGCAGATCGGTGACCACGAGATCGGCCGCGCCCTCGCGGATCGCGGCGAGCGCGTCGCGGCTCGCGCCGACCGCACGCGCCGAGTAGCCGCGATCGGCGAGCCCGTCCGCGAGCGTCTCGGCGAGCGCCACCTTGTCGTCGACGACGAGGATGCGAGGCGGCTCATGCATGGGCCGCCGCCGGGATCGTGATCGAGGCGCGGGTGCCGCGCGGCTCGCGCGGTGCGATCGCGAGTGACCCGCGGTGGGTCGACGCGATCTCGTGCGCGATCGCGAGCCCGAGGCCCGTGCCCCGGCCCGGCGCCTTCGTCGTGAAGAATGGCTCGATCGCGCGCGCCGCGTCCTGCGGCGTGATGCCCTGGCCGTCGTCGATGACGACGAACGCGACCTCCGCGGCGTCCGCGTGGACCTCGAGCCGCACGGTCGCGCCGCGCGGCGACGCGTCGCACGCGTTCAGCAGCAGGTTGACCAGCGCGTGCTTGAACAACAGCGGCTCGCAGCGCACCGCGGGCAGCTCCGCGGCGACCGCCGGGACGAGCTGCACGCCGGCGCGCGCGAACCGGTGATCGACGAGCGCCGAGGCCTCGCGCACGAGCTCGCGAGGGGCGACCTCCTGCAGCGCGATCGGCGCGCCGCGGGCAAGCTCGAGCAGCCCGCGCACGACGCGCTCGACGTACTCGGCCTGCTCGATGATCGTCTGGGCGCTCTTGATCAGCCGCTCGTCGCCGTTCGCGCGCGCGAGCAGCTGCTCGGCACGGCCGACGATCACCCCGAGCGGCGTCGAGACCTCGTGCGCGACGCCCGAGCCGAGCGCCGCCATCGTCGCGGCACGCGACAGCTGCTCGAGCTCGGCATCCTTCGCGCGCGCGACCCCGGCGACCGCGAGCTCGCGCGCGAGCTCGAGCTGGGTGCGCTGGCGCTTGAGCGCGAGCCCGCCGAACAGCGCGACGAGCGACGTCGCGAGCCCGAGCGCGAGCAGCAGCCGTCCGATCCCGGCGCGGTCGCGGTCGCGCTCGCGCTCCGCCGTGGCGGCGATGCCGACGCGCCAGCCGTCGAGCAGCCTCGTGAGCCCGAGCATCGCGGTGCGCTGCGGCAGCCCGATCGCGCCGGCCTCGGCGGGTTCCATGCGCACGAAGCGGTCGCCGCGGGCCAGCGCCTGCGCGAGCCCGGGCAGCTGGACCTGGTGGCCGTCGAGCGTCGCGCCGAACAGCGCGTTCGGCGGCACGAGCAGCACGCGCACGCCGTCGCGCTCGAGCTGGTGCAGCGTCGCGGTCGCCCGCGGGCTCTGCGGGTCGCGGCTGGCGATCGCCAGGCGAGCGGCATCGGCGATCGACGCCTGCTCCTCGCCGAAATCCTCGAGGCCCTGCCCCGAGCGCCGGTGCTCGTCGACATACGCGAGCGCCCCGATCGTGACCACCGCGGTGATCATCAGCACGACGAGCCACCACGCGCGGATCACGGCAGATTGCCCCACAGCAAGAGCTGCGCCAGGGCGCATGTCGGCGCGATGCGGAACAGATGCCTCGAACGCCACCGGAATTATTTCCTGCGGAGGCGGAAATTCTCCGCGACCGGATCGCGCCCGCGCACGCGCTGGCCGGTGTTAGACGCGGCACGTCACGTGCTAGGCACCGCGCCGTGCGATTTGTACCCGGCGTCGTCATCCTGGTGATGGCGGCCGACGCGAGTGCCCAACCCCAGCCCGGCGTCAGGACGATGACGCTTCACGAGGCGATCGAGTATGCGCGCGCGCACCAGCCGTCGCTCGCCGCCGCGCGGGCGCGTGTCGAGGTCGCGCGCGAGCAGGCGCAGCTGCCGCGCGCGGCGTGGGATCCGAAGGTCGCGGCCGGCGCGACCGCGCTCTACGGTACGAGCAACAACACGACGACGTCGTACGGCGGCCCCGTCGGCTTCTTCGTGCCGCGCGTCGGCGGCACGCCGGCGAATGCGGCGGCGTCGTGGCGGCCCTACCCGTCGACGCTCGCCGGCGTCGGCGTGCTGCAGGAGGTCTACGACTTCGGGCGACTCGACGAGCAGGCCAAGGCGCTCGATCTGTTCGCGCATGCCGCCGAGGAGGACGCGCAGCTCGCCGATCTCGATCTCGTGCTCTACGTCGAGGAGAGCTTCTACGCGGTCGCCGGCGCGCACGCCGTGCTCAAGGCCTCCGAGGCCGCGGTGCAGCGCGCGACCACCCACCGCGACCTCGCGCATGCCGGCGTCGCCGCGAAGCTGCGTCCACCGATCGAGGAGACGCGTGCGGAGGCCGATCTCGCGCGCTTCGAGGTCGATCGCGTGCGCGCCGAAGGCGCGGTGACGTCGGCGGAGGCGGTGCTCGCCGCCGCGATCGGCGCGCCCGACCCCGGCATCGACGCCGGCGCCGACGATCTCACCTATCCGACGTTCCCGGCGCTCGACGCCGCGGTCCGCGATCTCGATCGTCGCGAGCCGTCGCTGCGCTCGGCGAACGACATCTGGCACGCGCAGCAGGAGCAGACCAAGGCGATCGAGGCCGAGCTCCACCCCGATCTGAGCCTCGTCGCCGGCTTCACGGGCCGCGCCGGCGGCGCGCCGGTCGCCAACGAGACGACGCCGGCCGGCGGCGGCTGGCTGCCCGACGTGCCGAACTACGACGCGATGCTCACGTTGACGTGGCCGCTGTTCGATCGCACGGTCAGCGTGCGCGCCGAGACGTCGCGCCGCCTGGAGCGCGTGCGCGCGGCCGAGGTCGATGCCCAGCGCGAGCTGCTGCGCGGCCGCGCCGCGCAGGCGTACGTGGATCTCGAGGTCGCGACGAGCGCGGTGCCCGCGCTGCAGCGTGCCGCCGACGCGGCGCGCGCCAACCAGGATCAGGCCGACGCGCGGTTCAAGGCCGGCATGGCGACGGCCGTCGAGCTCGCCGATGCCGAGGCCTTGCTCACCGACGCCGAGATCCAGCTCGCGATCGGTCAGTTCCAGCTCGCGCGGGCGCGTGCCCGGCTCGCGCGCGTGATCGCGGAGGATGTCAAATGAAGATGCGACTCGGATGGCCCACGATGATCGTGCTCGGCGCCGTCGGCGGCCTGCTCGCCGTCGGCGGTTTGCTCTACACGCGCAACACCGGCAGCACGAACAAGGTCGCGCTCGCGCAGAGCGCGAAGCGCGTGGCGGCGGTCGCCGCGGTCGCGCACCCGTTCCAGCCCCAGCGCCGCTACGTCGGCACGATCGAGCCATGGGTGCAGGCGAAGATCGGCCCGCAGCTGGTGTCGGCCTACGTGAGCACCGTGCTCGTGCGGCCGGGTGGGACGGTCAAGCGCGGCGAGGTGATCGCGACCCTCGACTGCCGCAACGCCTCCGCGCTGAGCAGGCAGGTCGCCTCGCAGGCCAAGGCGGTCGACGCGATGAGCAGCGCCGCCGCCAGCGAGGCGTCGCGCGTGTCCCAGCTGCTCGACGGCAAGTACGTGTCGGAGAACGAGGTCGATCAGAAGAAAGCGGACGCGGCCAGCAAGGAGGCCCAGCTCGCGGCGCTCAGGGCGCAGATGATGAGCACGTCGCTGCAGGTCGACGACTGCGTGCTGCGCGCGCCGTTCGATGGCGAGATCGCGGACCGCCAGATCGACCCGGGCGCATTCGTGCGGCCCGGCTCGTCGATCGCCACGATCATCGATCGCAACCTCGTGCGGATCACCGCCGAGGTCCCCGAGGAGGACTTCGGGGCGGTCTCGCCCGGCACCCCGGTACGCGTGCACCTGCTGTCGACGAACAAGGACCTCGTCGCGAAGGTGTCGCGCCGCGCCCCGGCCGCCGATCCCGCGACGCGCACCGCGCACGTCGAGCTCGACGTCGACGATCCCGAGCGCGCGATCCCGGTGTGGACGACCGCCGAGCTGTCGCTCGATGCCGGCACTCCGCTGCCGGCGACCGCCATCCCGCTCGCATCCGCGTCGGTGCACGGCCGCAAGGCGACGGTGTTCGTCGCCAGCGGGGGCGTCGCGCATCAGACCCGCGCGAAGGTCGTCGGCGAGCGCGACGGCGCGCTGTACGTCGATCCGGCCGCGATCGCGGCGGGCGCGCAGGTGGTGACCGAGGGGCGCACGATCCTCTCCGACGGCGACGCGATCGCGGCGACCGTGGAGCCGTGGAACCCCGACCAGGCGAAGCAGCCGTGACCGAGCTCTCGCTGCGCAACCCGATCGCGATCCTGATGGCGTGCATCGGGTTCATGGTGTTCGCCGGGGTCGTCACCCCGCGCATGCCGGTCGACACGTTCCCCGAGCTGACGCCGCCGGTGCTCGTCGTTGGCACGCTCGCGCCGGGCCTCGGCGCCAAGGACGTCGAGAAGACGCTCAACTGGCGCTTCGAGAAGTACGTGAGCGCGACGCCGGGCGTCGATCACGTCGAGAGCATCTCGCGCAACAACCTGTCGATCGTGTTCGTGTGGCTCAAGTGGGGCACCGACCTCAACTCGGCACAGACGCTCGTGCAGCAGCAGGTGCAGTTCGCGATGTCGGCGGTCCCGAAGTCGCTCGGCGTGCTGCCGCCGTTCGTGCTGCAGTACGATCCGTCGAACGCGCCGGTCGTGCAGGTCGCGGTGTACGGCGGCGGGCTCTCGGGCCCGCAGCTCTACGACTACGCGATGAACGAGATCGAGCCGCGCCTCGAGGGCATCTCGGGCGTCGCGAGCGCGTCGGTCAACGGCGGCCGGCAGCGCCAGATCAACGTCGTCGTCGATCCGGCGAAGGCGCAGGCGCGCGGGATCACGTCGACGCAGATCGCGGACGCGGTGCGCAACGCGAACGCGCTGCTGCCTTCGGGTGAGCTGATCAACAGGCGATTCGACGCGATCGTCTACACGAACGCGATCCCGCGCGCGGTCTCCGCGATCGGCGACGCGATCGTCAAGATGGTCGGCCGGGGGCGCTCGGTCCGCATCGCCGACGTCGCGAACGTCATCGACGGCGCGTCGCCCCCGACCCAGGTGGTGTCGATCAACGGGCAGGACGCCGTCTACCTCAACGTGCTGCGCGTGCCGGGCGGCAACACGATCGACATCGTCGACCAGGTGAAGGACAAGATCGCGCACCTCGACGTGCTGCCCGGCGTCCACGTCGAGCCGATCTTCGACCAGTCGACGTTCGTGCGCACCACCTACCGCGGCCTCAAGAAGGAGGTGCTGCAGGCGCTCGTGCTCGTGGCGCTCGTGATCCTGGTGTTCCTGCAGTCGTTCCGCGGCACGATCGTCGTCTCGCTCGCGATCCCGCTGTCGTTCGCGATCACGCTGCTCGTGCTCTATCGCCAGGGCGAGACCCTCAACGTGATCACGCTCGGCGGCCTCACGCTCGTGATGAGCCGGCTCGTCGACAACGCCGTCGTCGTGCTCGAGTCGATCCATCGCCACCGCAAGCGCGGGCTGACGCTGTACGACGCCTGTCTGCAGGGAACACGCACGGTCGCGCTGCCGGTGCTCGCGTCGACGTTGACGACGATGGCGGTGCTGCTCCCGGTGCTCCTGTTCGACGGTCTCGCCCAGAAGCTGTTCGTGCCGCTCGCGCTCACCGTCGCGGTCGCGCTCGTCGCATCGTACTTCGTGTGCGTCGCGGTCACCCCGGTGATGTGCCGGTACATGCTCGGCCACCAGGAGCCCGGGCGGGTCGCGCGGCGCGTCGAGCGCGTGATCGAGGGCACCGCCGAAGGCTACGCCCGCTCGCTGCAGAAGCTGATCCCGCACGGCTGGCTCGTGCTCGCATGCTCGACCGTGCTCGTCGTGGCGAGCCTGTGGGTCTCCGCCCGGTTGCCGAGCCAGTTCTTCCCGGAGATCGACGAGTCGATGGAGCGCATCTACGTGCGGCTCGCGCCCGGGACGTCGCTGCAGGATGCGGCGACGCAGATCGCGCAGATGGGAGACACGCTGCGGCGAGAGCTCCCCGCGGGCGCCGTCAAGCTCGTGCTCACCAACGTCGGCTCGCCGATGAACGCGCGCGCGGCGATGAACAGCCCCAACTGGGGCCCTCACATGGGGTTCATCCGGTTGCAGCTCACCGACCCCGAAGATCGCGGCTACTCGCAGCGCGACCTCGCCGACATGTCGCGCCACATCCTGCTCAAGAAGTACCCCGGCACCGAGATGCTGCAGTGGCCGGGTGGCCTGGTCGCGAGCGTGTTCTCGAACGGCTACCTCGCGCCCCTCGCGGTCGAGATCCGCGGTGACAGCCTCGACAAGCTGTACGCCAACATGCGCGCGGTCGCGGAGGTCGCGCGTACGGTGCCGGGCATCGTCGACGTCTACCCGACGCTGCAGATGGAGTACCCCGAGGTCCGCGTCAACACCGATCGCGAGGAAGCCGGCATGGTCGGCGTCACCGCGCGAGCCGCCGCCCAGACCACGCTCGAGTCGACGCTCGGCAACATCAACGCGCCGAGCGTGTGGGTCGACGGTGTCAACGGCCAGTCGTACTACGTGGTCACCGGCTACGACCGCAAGCAGCTCGACACGCCGGGGCGGCTCGGCTCCGCGCCGGTCCGCGTCGACGGCCGTGGCGCGGCCGTGACGCTCGGCGCCTACGGCAAGATCCAGCGCTCGACCGGGCCGATCGCGATCGAGCGCAACCAGCTCCAGCGCGCCGCGCACGTGCTGATGCAGATCGAACGCCGCGACATCGGCACGGCCGCGGCCGAGCTCGAGGACCGGCTGGCGCACGATCCGCGCACCTCGAAGCTCGACGTGCGGTTCGTCGGCCAGGTCGAGCTGATGCGCACGACGTTCTCCGGCCTCGGCCTCGCGATCGGCCTCGCCGTCATGGTCGTGTTCATGATCATGGCGTCGCAGTTCAAGTCGCTGAAGATGCCGTTCATCATGCTGTTCACGATCCCGTGCACGCTGATCGGGATCGTGCTCGCGCTGCTCGCCGGCCGGCAGGGCTTCTCGGTCACCGCGCTGATGGGCATCCTGATGGTCGTCGGCATCGCGGTCTCCAACGGCATCCTGCTCGTCGACCACGCGCGCGTCCGGCTCGACGAGGGCATGTCCCCGATGGACTCGATCCTCGACGCCGCGCGGACCCGGTTCGTGCCGATCATGATGACGAGCCTCGCCACGATCATCGGCCTCATCCCGACCGCGTTCGCGCTCGATCGCGGCGCCGAGGCCAACCAGCCGCTCGCGCTCGCCGTCGTCGGCGGCCTGACGTCGTCGACGATCCTGTCGCTCTACCTCGTCCCGGTGATCTTCCTCGCGCTCGTGCGCAAGTCGCAGCCCAAGCCGGTCGACGCTCACTGAGTACGTGAGCTGGCTCGCGTTCGTGAACAAGCGCGCCAGCGCGCCGTCATCTCGGGGGTGAGGACGCTCCCGCTGGCCGCAGCGCTCGCGCTCACCGCCACCACCGCCCGCGCCGAGACCTTGGCGGTCCCCGCCGGCGCGGCGCCGATCGCGATCCCGGGCAACCGGGTCGCGTGCGGGACGCCGTCCGGTGGTTGGACCACCGACGCGACGCATCGCACGCTACGGCCGCCGCCGCAGGGATCGCCCGGCGCGCGCATCGAGCTCGCGGTCGCCGCCACCGAGGCCGCGTGTGCGACCGCGAGCCAGAAGGTGACGCTCGCGATCACCGCGCCATGGCCGGTGATCGAGCGCGCCGTGCTGTCGCTCGACGACGGCCAGCTCGAGCTGCGCGGCAAGCGGCTCGCCGGCGTGCAGGCGCGGTGGGCGCGCACCGCGCACACCGGGGTCGCGAGCTGCGAGGCGATCGAGCCCGACGGGACCGTCGAGGTCTGCCACGTCGCGACGACCGGCGACGCGCGCGCGCTGTGGTCGTGGCTGCCGGCGGGCGCGCGCGGCGAGCCCGGCGAGCTCGTGTTCGACGGCGACGGCCGGATCGCGGCCGCCGAGACGCTCGCGCTGCCGATCGATCACACCGAGCTGGCGATGATCGCGCGCCCCGACGCGGTGATCGACGCGTTCGCGACGGGCGCGACCGTGCCGCTGCGCCACGCCGATCTGATCGCCGCGGTCGACTGCGCGCCCGCGGCGTGCGTGCTCGACGGCGACGGCCTGCTCGTGTCGAACCTGCCCGCGGGCAGCCCGAACCTGTCGGTCCGCGTGCGGCTCGCGCCGCGCGTCGTGCTCCGCCGCGGCAACTCCGTCGAGTCGTCGCCGGTCGTGCGCATCCCGATCGTGCGCTGCCCGCTCGCGGTCGCGTCGGGGGCGCCGCTGCGCGGCGTCGAGGCGCAGACGGTCGTCGTCCAGGTCGGCGGCCGCTGCGCGCGCGAGCTCGATCACCTGCGGTTCCAGGTCGCCGGCGCGCCGGCCGAGCGCGGCCGCGAGTCGGCGAACGGCAGCGTCGCGTACGTCGCGCTGCGCATCACGCGCACCGATGCCGACGCGATCTCGATCGCCGCGCTCTCCGAGCAAGGCGACGGCGCGATCGCGCAGGTCCGCGTGTCGACGCGCCCTGCCCCGCCGGTGCACGTCGCGCTCGAGCTCGGCCGCAAGACGGTCGACTTCATCCCGACCAACGTCGCCGCCCGCGCACGGGTCACCGCCGCTGACTGGGACGGCAAGGCCGAGCTCGCGCCGATCGAGGGCGTGTACACCGTCGATCACGGCACCGTGCGCGGCGTGTCGGCGAGCGGTGGCGTCGTCGCGATGCGAGTGGTGTTGCGCCGCCACCTGCCTTCCGGCGATGTCGATCTCGCGACGGTGACCGAGCCGATCGAGCGCCCGCTGCGCGAGGCGACCAGCTTCGCGCCGCTGTTCGGCAAGCAGCCGATCGTCGAGCTGCTGTGCGACGACGGCGACGGCGCGGCGGCCATCGCGCCGGGCGCGACGGCGCACGTGCCGTTCGATCACAACGACTCGTGCCGGCTCGTGCTCCACCGCGAACGGCTCGATCCGGCGCTGGGCGCGCAGAAGCTGATGCTCGAGGTCGACGTCACCCGCGTCGACGGCTCGCCGCGCAGCGAGGCGCGCGTCGCGAAGCGGCTGCGGCTCGTGCACGACGACTCGCCGCGCACGCTGTGGCTGCGCGGCGCCGAGAGCCGCTTCGATCGCTACACCGTGCGGCTGTCGCAGGACGACGACGAGCGGCAGCACGACGAGGAGCTGCCGAGCGCGCAGTGGAGCGTCGTCACCGGCACCGGCCGCGCGCGGATCTACGCGACGAGCGCGATCCCGACCGGCCTCTACCGCGTCGCGGACCGCGACCACAGCGGCATCCTCACGCTCAACTTCGGCGTGCTCGCGCGCGCGACGTGGCTCGACTCGCTCGGCCGCGAGGGCATCCTGTGCGCCGAGGCGGGCGCGCTCACCGTCGGGCTCGCGAACGACACCAGCGCGACCGGCAAGTCGCTGACGCAGGTCGCGACGGTCATGGGGCTCGGGCTCAGCGTGCCGATCGCCAACCGCGCGCTCGCCGCCGAGACCTCGGTCAACCTCCACGCGTGGCTCGAGCTCGAGCCCTCGCGCGCGTTCGGCTCCGGCAGCGGTAGCGCGTGGGCGTTCGTGTTCGGCCCGAGCATCACCGTCGGCAACCTGGGCGCCGACCTGTGAGAGGAGAATAGGGAATAGGGAGCAGGGAACCGAGAGCTGAAAATTTCCGCAAGAATTCCTTCAGACCTCTCGGTTCCCTGTTGCCTAGTCCCTATTTCCGGGCGGGCGGCGGGCCGGAGATCACGTCGTCGAGCGGCGGCAGGTCGGAGATGTTCGGCTGCAGCACGATCTCGATGCGGCGGTTCTGCGCGCGGTGATCGGCGGTGTCGTTGGCGGCGATCGGATCGAACTCGCCGTAGCCGGCGGCGGCGAGCTTGCGCGGGTTCATCCCCTGCGACACCAGGAAGTGCACGACCTCGACGGCGCGGCGCGTCGACAGCTCCCAGTTGGACGGGAACAGCTCGGTCTTGATCGGCACGTTGTCGGTGTGGCCGGCGACGAGGAACTCGCGGTCGGGCACCGACGCGAGCGCCTGCGCGACCTTGGCGAGCGCGGTCTTGCCGTCGGTCTTGACGTCCGTGCGCCCGGAGTCGAACAGGATGTCGTTCGGCAGCGCGATGATCATGCGGCCGTTGCGCGTCACGACCTTGAGCTGGCCGGCGTCGATCATCGAGCGCAGCTTCTCCATCAGGCTCCGGAAGGTCGCCGCCCGGGCCTCCGCGGCCAACTTCTGCCTGCGCAGCTCTTCCAGCCTACCTTTGGCGTCGTCGAGCACGCGCGACAGCTGGCCCTTCTCCGAGGTCAGCTTCTCGACGTTCTGCCCAAGCTTCTCCAGGCGCTTCTTGAGCTCGCCCGCGAGTGCCGTCGTGTCGTCGACCGACTTCTGGAGCGCGTTCTTCTCGGCAAGCGCCGCGCTGAGCCTG
>JBLMXA010000766.1:0-3607 GCA_050257515.1 Acidobacteriota bacterium
GGCGAGATAGGCAACAGGGAACCGAGAGGTCTGAGGTTCTGGAACTTCAAACCTCTCGGTTCTCTGTTGCCCATTGCCTATTCTCCGGGATCACTTCGGCGCGTTCGCCGCCGAGCCGGCCGGCGCGGCGCTGCCCTTCGCGCCGGCCTTGTCGCTCGGTGCGGCTGGCGCGGCCGGCTCTAGGCGTAACCGTCCGATCGGTGATGTCAGGAGGTCATCGAGCCGGCGCTTCGGGTACAAGTGACTGTGCCTAAGGTGATGTGCCCCTGCGGTTACGTTCACAATCTGTCCCCCATACCGGACGACGGCTATGTCGTCGTGAGGGACCGAGACTTCGAGCGGCTCGTGGACGTCGGCTCACGAGGCGATGTCACCACAGTCGTATCCTTGACGCAGCGGGTATACGAATGCCCGCAATGCGATCGCCTCGCATGGCTCAATCGCGGCAGTAACGGAGTCACGTTCTACGCCGTCGAGGCACCAGATGCTACGTGACGATCGGTGGACGTGAACTACGCGCCGGCGCGAGCGCGCGCCCACGGGCCGGGTAGCGTCGAGCCGGCGCTTGGGGTGATCCTGCACGCGTGAGATGACGTCGGCGAGATAGGCAACAGGGAACCGAGAGGTCTGAGGTTCTGGAACTTCAAACCTCTCGGTTCTCTGTTGCCTATTGCCTATTCTCCGGGATCACTTCGGCGCGTTCGCCGCCGAGCCCACCGGCGCGGTGCTGCCCTTCGCGCCGGCCTTGTCGCCCGGTGCGGCTGGCGCGGCCGGCTCAATAGGGAATAGGCAACAGCGAACCGAGACGTCTGAATTTCCGGAACTTCAGACCTCTCGGTTCCCTGTTGCCTATTGCCTATTCTCCGGGATCACTTCGGCGCGTTGGCCGACGATCCCGCCGGCGCGGCGCTGCCCTGCGCGCCGGTCTTGCTCGGCGCGGGTGCCGGCGCGGCCGGCTTGTCGGTGCCCGGCTTCGTCGCGGCCGGCTCGGCCGTCGCCTTCGTCGCGCTCTTGTCGGCGGGCTTGGTCTCGGCGGGCTTGGTCTCGGCGGGCTTGGTCTCCGCGGGCTTGGTCTCGGCGGGCTTGGTCTCGGCGGGCTTGGTCTCGGCCTTCGGCGCGGGCGGCTGCATCGTCTGCGCCGAGCCGGCGGCCGGCGCCGACGGCGTCGACGGCGTGGTCGGCGTCGTCGCCGAACCCTGTGGACTCGGGCTGTTCTGGTCCTGCGCGGGCGGCGGCGCCGACGGCGTGAGCGGCGTCAGCGCGTTCGCGCCCGCCGGGTTCGGCTGCTGCGCCGCCGCCGAGCCCATCGCCTTCTCGCGCGCCTCTTCCTTCTTCTGGGCGGCCGCTTCTTGCTCCTCGCCGAACTTCTCGAGCGCATCGCTCGTGGTGTGGCTCGCGAGGAACGCGAGGATCATCGACGTCGCCATGAAGACCACCGCGGCGCCCGACGTGACGCGCTTGAGGAACGACGACGCGCCCGAGCCACCGAACACGGTCGCGGCGTTGCCGCCGCCGAATGCGCCACCCATGCCACCGCCCTTGCCCTGCTGCAGCAAGATCACGAGCATCAGGAACAGGCACGTGATGACGTGCAAGATCGTGAGCAGGGTGGACATGGGAAGCTAGCTTCTAGCCCAGCGGGCCCGTAGGTGCAAGGGCTAGCCGCGGCGGGCAGCCTTGACGATCGCAACGAAATCAGCCGCTTCGAGCGAAGCACCGCCCACGAGGGCCCCGTCGATATCGGCCTCGGCCAGGAGGGCCTCGGCGTTGCTCGGCTTGACCGAGCCGCCGTACTGGATGCGGATCGCCGCCGCGGTGTCGGCGCCGAACCGCTCGCCCAGGCGCTTGCGAATGTGCGCGTGGACCTCCTGCGCCTGCGCCGGCGTCGCGGTGCGGCCAGTGCCGATCGCCCACACCGGCTCGTACGCGATCACGACGCGGTCCTTCGCGACCGCGGCGTCGATCCCGGCGAGCCCGCCGGCGAGCTGTGCGTCGACGACCTCGAGCGTGCGGTTGGCGTCGCGCTCGGCGAGCTGCTCGCCGACGCACACGATCGCGCCGAGCCCGGCGGCAAGCACCGCCTTTGCCTTCTTGCCGACGCTGTCGTTCGTGTCGCCGAAGTGCTGGCGGCGCTCGCTGTGGCCGACGATCGACCAGGTCGCGCCCGCGTCCTTGACGAGCGGCGCCGAGACCTCGCCGGTCCACGCGCCGCCGGTCTCCCAGAAGCAGTCCTGCGCGCATGTCGCGATCGCGCTGCCCTCGAGGCGCTTCGCGACCGAGTGCAGCGCGGTGTAGACCGGCGCGACGCCGACCTGCACGCCGCGCACCGCGCCGAGCTGGTTCTTGAGCTCGGTGACGAGCGCGAGCGCCTCGTCGATCGTCTTGTGGAGCTTCCAGTTGCCAACGACGAACTTGCTGCGCATGCGCGGTGTCGTATCACAGCTGCGAGCCCCGTCCGGGAGTACGATCGGGCTCATGAGGCGTTCCGACGATCGCGACGGATCCACCGCCGATCCCGCGCTGACCCCGACGCAGGCGGCGTCCCCGGAGACGGACCCGACGCTCGGCGCGCCGGCGCCGGCGGCGTCGCCGTCGCGGGGCGACATCACCGGCTACGCGCTCGGCGCGCTGATCGGGCGCGGTGGCATGGGTGAGGTCGTGGTGGCGCGCGACGAGCGCATCGGCCGCGACGTCGCGCTCAAGCGCATGCGGGTCGAGGGCTCGCCGGACGCGCTCGCACGGTTCTTGCGCGAGGCGCGCATCCAGGCTCGCCTCGAGCACCCCGCGATCGTGCCCGTTCACGAGATCGCGCGCGACGCCGCCGGCCAGCCCTACTTCACGATGAAGCGGATCGGCGGGCGCACGCTGGGCGAGCTGCTCGCGGCGTCGCCGCCGGCACCGCTGCAGCGCTTGCTGCGCGCGTTCATCGACGTATGCAACGCGGTCGAGTTCGCGCACTCGCACGAGATCGTGCATCGCGACCTCAAGCCCGCGAACGTCATGCTCGGCGACTTCGGTGAGGTCTACGTGATCGACTGGGGGCTCGCGCGGTTCGCCGGCGAGCGCGACGCGGCGTCGGTCGGGAGCGACCTCGACTCGCTCGACGGCGCGACGCAGGTGGGCGCGGTGCTCGGCACGCCCGGCTACATGGCGCCCGAGCAGCTGCACGCTGCGGCCGACGTCGGGCCCGCCGCCGACGTCTACGCGCTCGGCTCGATCCTGTTCGAGATCCTCGCGCGCGAGCCGTTGCACCCGCGCGGCGCCGCGCTGCAGTCGATGCTGGCGGCGATCGACCCGAGCCCCGCGGCGCGGCGACCCGACGCGAACATCCCGCCCGAGCTCGACGCCTTGTGCGCCTCCGCGCTCGCGCGCGATCCCGCGGCGCGGCCGACCGCCGCGCAGCTCGGCGAGCAGGTCGAGCGCTACCTCGACGGCGATCGCGATCTCGAGGCTCGCCGCGCGCTCGCCGCCACGTGGCTCGCGCGAGCGCGCGCGGCGATCGAGGCGGACGACATCGCCGGCCGCGCCGAGGCGATGCGGCTCGCCGGCCGCGCACTCGCGCTCGATCCGGCGTCGGAGCCCGCGGCCGAGCTGGTGACCCGGCTCG
>JBLMXA010000767.1:0-23622 GCA_050257515.1 Acidobacteriota bacterium
CAAGACCAGCACGGGCTTGCGGGTGGCGCGCAGCAGCTTGTCGGCGACCGAGCCGACGAGCGCGCGCGAGATGCCCGAGCGTCCGTGCGACGCGAGGCAGATCACGTCGGCGCCCACGCGCGCCGCGTACTGCGCGATCGCGGTCGCCGGGTCGTCGCCGCGGATCACGTGCGCGTGGATGTCGCGCTTCATGCCGACGGGGGCGAGCGCGAACAGCGACTTGAGGAGCTCGGCGTCCTCCGCGTCGTGATCCTTGACGACGTGGGCGATGTGGACCTCGCCGCCTTCGGGCGTGAGGCCGAACGCGAACGGCACGGCGCGGTTCCCGAACGCCGACAGGTCGGTGGCGACGAGCGCGCACTGCACGACGGGCACGCGCAACGTCGGGATCTGTGCGTTCGGCGGCACGCACACGACCGACTGCGGCGCGTCGTGGACGATGACCGTCGACACCGAGCCGAGCCGGCCGAGGCCGGTCTTCTGGCTCGTGCCGACGACGATCGCGTCGACCTCCTCCTCGCGCGCGAGCTCGACGAGGTGATCGCCGATGCGGCCGAGGCCGCGGCGGGGGCGCGCGATCGCCTCGTCGGCGGGACCGCCGAACCGGCGGACGAGGTCGCGCGCGAGCAGGCGCTCGATGTCGGGATCGCGATCGACGAGCGAGCGCGCGTGCATGCCGTAGTAGTGCGCCGCCTCGTCGGGGTAGTAGATCGCGCCGAGCACGACGTCGACCGGCCCCTGCTTGCGCGCCGCGAGCGTCCACTGGATGCACAGCTCGCACGAGACCGAATCGTCGACGCCGACCAGCACGCGCAGCGGCCGGTCGCCGCGCGAGAAGTGCAGCCAGGGCTGCGGATCGCGCAGCACGAGCACCGGCACGCGCGTCTTGACGATCACGGCCTCGGCGGTCGAGCCGATGCGCAGCAGCGAGCCCGGCTGGCTGCTCGCCGCGATCACGATCAGATCGCTGCCCTCGGTGTCGGCGAAGCTGACGAGCGTGTCGTCGGCGGGCCCGACGACGACCTCGGCGCGGATCGCCGGGCCGGCGCCGGCCTTCTCGACCTGCGCCTCGAGCGCCGCACGCGCGCGCGGCACGTCGGCCTCGTCCTCGACGACGTGGACGAGCACGACGTCGCGGTCGCCGCGCTGCGCGGCGAGCTCGCGCGCCACCTCGAGCGCGTCGTTCGACGCCGCCGACAGGTCGGTACCGCAGATGATCGACATCGCTAGCTCAGGTACGCGAAGCGCCGCACCAGCTCGAGCAGGCGGTCGCGCAGCTCGTCGTCGAGCCCGACGAACCGGATGCCCATGCCGGGGTGGATGCTGTCGGGCGCGCCGGGCCGGAACGGGTTGACCCAGATCACCTCGCCCTCGACCTCGATCGGCGGCTCGTCATCGCCCGGCGAGAACCGCACGTTCAGGTGCGTGCCCGGCTGCTCGGGCGTGGTCGTCCGCACGAAGATGCCGGTCGCGCTGATATCGGTGATGTAGGCGAAGAGGTAGTTGTCCTCGAGCCCGTAATCGACCTCGAGGTCGACGAGCACGCGCGGTGCCGCGCGCCGATCGCTGCCGGCGATCGGCTGCTCGGCCGTGACCCCTTTGCCCTTCGCCATCACCCGCGTCATAGACCGGAATCCCGACGGGAGGCAACGGGGGTCGTCTCACTCCAGATCGATCGTCGTGATCTTCACGCGATCCGTGGTGTCCTTCATATCCTGAGGGGCCTCGCTGACCGGCATGTTGTGCCAGTTCGGGTTCGCCCCGGTGAAGAATCCGGTCCACACGTCGTAGGGGCCCTTCGAGAACGTGCTGCCGCCCGCGACCACGGTGTTGGTATCGACGATGTAGTCGCCCGGCTGCCATGTCGAGGTCTGACAGCGCCCGCCGATCGGATCGTGATCGCCGTTGAAGCGCAGCGGGCCGTCGAAGTGGAACAACACCTTCCAGTTGCCGCCGACCGGCTGCAGCACCTTGTAGTAGACCGTGACGTCGAACTTGCTGCCGCGCGACACCGCCTTGGGGATGTCCCAGCCGAGCAGCTGGATCCGCGAGTCGAACACGACCTTGCCCTTCGGCCGGTAGCGGATGTCCTTGGGCTCGGCGTGCAGGATCTGCGTCCTGAGCGGGTTCTTGTCGGTCGTGCCGTCGACCTTGTTCGAGAGCAGCAGCGAGCGCACGTTCGCATCGTCGATCACGTAGTACGGCTTGCCGGCGAGCTCGCGGTGCAGCGAGCACAGCTCGGTCTGCGGCGAGATCGCGAACACCCGGTTCGGCCGGCCGAGCGCGGTGACGATCTGCTCGCGCGTGGTCACGAGCTCGGGCTTCGCGTCGGGCGCGTAGTCGTGCGCCGCGTCGCCCATCTCGCCCATGATGACGAGCTGATCGCCGGGCGCGCGCAGCGCGAGGTACATGTCGAACATGCCCTTGCTCGACAGGTGCTGCGACAGCCTCGGCTGCCACACGTACGGCCAGAACGCGGCGGTCAGCGCGGTCACGCCGAGCGCGACCGCGGTGCCGTAGCGCGCGAGCCGGCGGTGGCGCTCCGGGACGACGAGCGACTCGGCGAGGCCGAGCGCGATCGCGAGGCCGAGCACGAGCACCCACAGGCGCGCCGGCAAGAACGCGATGTGCGCCGTCGTCGGGTACGTGACGGTGTCGCCGCCGATGGTCAGCGAGCTCAGCCGATCGGTGAAGCTCTGCAGATCCTTGCCCAGATCGAGCGCGGCGAGCACGAAGAACGCGGCGACGAGCAGCACGCCCGGCGGCAGCGCGTTCTTGTCGCCGCGCGCGCGGCCGGCGAGCACGCCGTCGATCCACGCGCCGACCGCGATCGCCATCGCCGGGAAGCCCGCGTACAGCGTGAAGCCGACCTTGCGCTGGAACACCTCGGCCGCGATCCACGCGCAGCCCGCCCACGCGAGCGTCACCGCGCCGAGCCGGCGGCGGCCGCGATCGGGGCTCGCGAGCAGCGCGGCCATCGCGACCGGCGCGAGCACGCCCCACGGGTACGTGCCGTACGCGATCTGCTCGAACGTCGAGTCGAAGACGTAGCGGAGATCGTCCTCGGGCTTCCACGTCGCGCCGAGCGCCGACGACCAGCAGTCGGACGGCACGATCGCGTGGCCGAGCACCTCGCGCGTCTGCGTGCCCGGCCTGACGTCGACGAGCGCGACGAGATCGTAGAGCTGGTACGCGAGCACGACGATCACGCCGAGCGCGGCGAGCACCGCGACCAGCGACACGAGCTGCTCGCCGAGCGGCGGATCGCCGTCGCGCAGGATCGGCGCGTGCGTGCGGCCGGCCGTCCACCTCGGGCGCAGCGTGCCGCCGAGCGCGATCGCGCCGCGGGCGAGCGCGCGGCCGCCGGTGACGAGCGCGGGCAGGCCGAGCGCGCCGGCGATCGCGATCGCGCCGACCGGCGCGAGCAGGCCGAGCAGCGCGCCGCCGCCGAGGAACGCGAGCTCGAGCCCGCACGTCAGCGCCACCGCGGCGACGCAGGTGTCGAGCGTGCGCCGGAGCAGCGATCCGCGCAGCGTGCCGAGCGCGACGAGCGCGTAGACGATCAGCGCGCCGCCGGCGGCGGTGCCGATCTCGGACGTCAGCTGGCGCGACTGCAGCGCGAGCAGCGGCATCGACAGCACGATCAGCGTCGAGACGACGCCCGCGCGCGGGCCGGCGAGGCGCATCGCGATCCCGCACGTCGCGAGCACGGCGATGAGCCCGAGCAGCGCGAGCGGCATGCGGCGGCCGCCATCGGAGTCGCCGAACGCGTCGCGGCCCCACGCGATCGCGCGCGCCGACAGCGAGCGCGCCTCCGCGCCCGCCGGTGCCTGGCGCGGGCACTGCGCCTGCGGCGGCGGCGGCGCGTTCGCGGGCTTGGGCGCGAGCTGGATCGCGACCGCGTTGCGCACCATCGCGTCGAGCTCGCCGATCTTGCCGAGCTCGCGGCGCGGCGCGAGCTTGTCGGCGAGCTGGCGCTCCTGCGGCTCCCACAGCCCGGCGTCGCCGAGGCCCGGCAGCAGCGCCGCCGCGGCCACCGCGAGCGCGAGCGCGAGCGCGACCGGCCAGCGGGTCAGGAGGCGTGCAAGCCAGTTC
This sequence comes from Acidobacteriota bacterium, assembly GCA_050257515.1. GTDB lineage: Bacteria > Myxococcota_A > Polyangia > Haliangiales > Haliangiaceae > JABFXX01. The sequence continues at coordinate 4,096 of JBLMXA010000767.1, forward strand.
ACGCGGCGCAAAATACCGTAAGCGTAAGCGTAAGCGTAAGCGTAAGCGTTTCAGATTGTCGCTTACGCTTACGCTTGCGCTTACGCTTACGACCGTGTCCGCATCCGCCCGCGCCGGCGAGCTGATCAAGCTGCACCGCGAGATCCCGGTCTCGCGCTACCGCACGCTCGTCGGCCACTGGATCGGGCGCTGGTTTCGCCCGCCGCGGCCGGCCAGGCACGAGCCGCAGCCGCAGGTCGGGGCGGGCCAGCTGTCGATCACGTTCGGCGGTCACGCGACCGTGCTCGCCCGCTACCACAAGCTCGCACTCGCGTTCGATCCGATGCTCGGGCGCTGGGTCGGCGGCGTGCGCCGCGCCGTCGAGCCGGGCCTCGCGCCCGGGGATTTTTCCGACGTCGAGCTCGTGCTGATCTCGCACCGCCATGCCGACCACCTGCACCCGCCGACGCTCGCGAAGCTGCCGCGCGCGGCGACGATCGTCGTGCCGGCGGGCGCCGCGTCGTGGGTCTCGGCCCTGGGCTTCGCGCGCGTGATCGAGCTCCGGCCCGGCAGCGACTGCGAGCTGCGCGGCCTGCACGTGATCGCGTGCGCGACCTCGCACGGCGACGACGACCTCGCGCGCGGCCTGTCGTACGTCGTGCGACCGAAGACGGAGCCCGACGGGCTTGCCCCGGCGGGCGGGATCATCGGGCCGTCGATCTACCTGTGCGGCGACAGCGGCTACTTCTCGGGGTTTGCCGACGTCGGCGAGCGGTTCGCGCCCGACATCGCGCTGCTTCCGATCGGCGGCTTCTTGCCGGGCTCGTTCCGCAGCCGCCACATGTCGCCGCTCGACGCGCTCTACGCGTTCGAGGACCTGCGCGCGCGCCTGCTGGTGCCGATTCACCACGGCGCGTTCGCGCTGTCGTACGAGCGGCTCGGCGAGCCGGCGCGCTGGCTCGGCGAGCTGGCGGCGAGCCGCGGCCTGCGCGATCACGTCCTCATCCTGGCGGCCGGGCAGAGCCGTCGCTTCGATGCCTTCACGTGATAAACCCGCGCCGTGCCGCCTGACGTCTCGATCGTGATCCCCGTCTACAACGAGGAGGGGATCCTCCGCGAGGCGGTGACCGAGCTGCTCGACAACGAGCCGAAGGACCGCAGCTTCGAGGTCATCCTCGCCGAGAACGGCTCGAAGGATCGCACCGTCGAGCTCGCGGAGCACCTCGCCGCGGAGCGGCCCGAGGTGCGCACGTTCTCGCTCGGCGAGCCGAACTACGGCAAGGCGCTGCGGCGCGGCATCCTCGAGGCGCGCGGCACGTACGTGATCTGCGAGGAGATCGACCTGTGCGATCTCGAGTTCCACCGCCGCGCGCTCGACCACCTGCGCCACCGCGACGCCGACATGGTCGTCGGCAGCAAGGCGATGAAGGGCGCGAGCGACGAGCGGCCGCTGCTCCGCCGCGCCGCGACGAGGGTGCTCAACGGCATGCTGCGGGCGGCGCTCGACTTCCACGGCACCGACACGCACGGGCTCAAGGCGTTCCACCGCGAGACCCTGCTGCCGGTCGTCGAGTCGTGCGTGATCGATCGCGATCTGTTCGCGAGCGAGCTCGTGATCCGCGCCGACCGCGCCGGCGTGAGGGTGCTCGAGATCCCGGTGAAGCTGCACGAGAAGCGACCGCCGTCGATCCACCTGCTCAAGCGCGTGCCGGCGACGCTGCGCGGCATGGCGAAGCTCACGTACGTGATCCGGTTCGGCGGCAAGCCATGACGCCGCGCCGCGCCGCGATCTCGATCGATCTCGACGGCCTTGGCTGCTACTACCGCATCCACGCGCTCGGCAAGCCGCCGGGCGAGCTCGAGCACGTGATCCTCGAGCGCGCGCTGCCGCGGGCGGCCGCGCTGTTCGCGTCGCGCGGGCTGCGCGTGACGTGGTTCGTCGTCGGCCGCGACGCCGATGCCGACGCGGTGCTGCCGGATCGCGCCGCGCGCGCGGCGAACGCGCAGCGGCTCGCGACGCTCGCGAAGGCCGGCGACGAGCTCGGCAATCACTCGTACTCGCACCCGTACGAGCTCGCGCGGCTGCCGCCGGCGGACGTCGACGCCGAGATCGCGGGAGGCGACCGCGTGCTGCGCGCGATCACCGGCAGCGCGCCGCGCGGCTTCCGCGCGCCCGGCTACGACGTGTCGCCGGCGATGCTCGACGTGCTCGCGCGGCTCGGTTACCGCTACGACTCGTCGATCTTTCCGGCGCCTGGCTACTACGCGGCGAAGGCCGCGGTGATGGGCGCGCTCGCGGCGATCGGCCGCCCGAGCGGCGCGGTGATGACGGACCCGCGCGCGCTCGCCGCGCCGGCGCAGCCGTACCGTCCCGCGATGACCTCGCCGTGGCGGCGCGGCCAGGCGCCGCTCGTCGAGCTGCCGGTCGCGGTGACGCCGTGGACGCGCGTGCCGGCGATCGGCACGTCGCTGCTCGTCGCGCCCGCCTGGCTGCGCGCGCGGCTCGTCGCGGCGATGGCGCGGCGCGCGTTCTGGAACCTCGAGCTGCACGGCATCGACTTCGCCGATGCCGCCGACGACGGTATCCCGGGCGAGCTCGTCGAGCGGCAGCCGGATCTGCGGATCCCGATCGGCGAGAAGCTCGAGCGGCTCGACCGGCTGATCGACGAGCTGGTCGCGCGGTGGGAGGTGGTGACGCTGGAGAAGGTGGCGGCGCAGGCGCAGCGGGAGGTGTGACTCAATAGGGAATACTCAACAGAGAACCGGGAAGTCTGAATTCTCCGGAAGATCAGACTTCTCGGTTCCCTGTTGCCTATTGCCTATTGAGTCAGCGCCGCCGCACGACCGCGTCCCGCGCCAGCTGATCGACCCTCTCGTTCAGCGGAATCCCCGCGTGCCCGGCGACCTTCACGAAGCGAAGGTCCTTGAACTGCCGGCACACGGCGCGCAGCTCGTCGACGAGCTCGACGTTCTTCTTCGCCTTCCACGCCTGCGTGAGCAGGCCGATCGAGTACGCGCTGTCGGAGTACACGATCACGGGCCGCGACCGGTCGGCGACCTCCTCGAGGCCGCGCAGGATCGCGGTCAGCTCCGCGATGTTGTTCGTGCCCTCGCCGAGGTACTCGGAGAGCTCGGTCTTCTTGTCACCATCGACGATCACGACGCCGAGACCGGCGGGCCCGGGGTTGCCCGTACACGCGCCGTCGGTCCACACGTGGATCGCGTTGCCGGGAGCTGCCTCGCCCTTGCTGCGATCCGGCGCACGCTCGCCGGGCTCGAGCTCGATGGCCGCGCCGCCGGTGGCGACGAGGTTTCGCGCGCCTGCGCGGTACACCTTCGCGCCGGGCGCCGGCTTGTAAACGATCTCGACACGTCCGTCACGATCGGTGACAAGTGCGCCGGCGGCGTCGACCTTCGCCCACACGTCGGCGTCGCGCAGGCGGTATGGCATCCATCGCGTCGGTGGCACGCACGTGTTATAAGCCACGCGTCCCCTCGTGGACGCTCACCGGAGGAAGCAAATGGTCCGCACTCGTGGATGGCTCGTCGCCGGCATGGCCCTCGGCCTGCTCGGCGCAACTGCATGCAAGAAAGACAAGGGAGCCGCAAGCGCGGACAAGACGACCGACAAGGGCGCCACGGGCGACAAGGGCGGCATCGGCGGCCAGATCGGCGACGATCTGTCGCTGCTGCCCGTCGACTCCGAGCTGGTGGTCGGCATCAACTTCGCCCAGGTCCAGCAGAGCGCGCTGTGGAAGCAGTTCGTCGCGCCGAAGCTCGCGACCGCCGATCTCTCCGGGATCCAGAAGTTCAAGGCGCTGTGCGGCTTCGATCCGCTCGACTCGCTGAAGTCGGTCGCGGTCGGCATGAAGGGCGTCGGCGGTGAGTCGCCGGTCGGCGCGATCGTCATCCACGGCTTCGACAAGTCGAAGTCGATGGCCTGCTTCGACAAGGACGGCGTCTCCGAGGTCGAGAAGGATGGCTCGAAGGTCACGATCGACGGCGACGTCGTCATGATCACCGACAAGAGCGGCAAGCAGTTCGGCTTCACGTTCGTCAACGACACGACGGCGCTCGCGGTGATGGGCCCCGACGCGGCGACCAAGGACGGCATCAAGAAGGTCGCCGCCGGCGGCACCGCGCTGAAGACGTCGCCCGCGTTCGTCGACATGTACAAGAAGATCAACACCGGCGACTCGCTGTGGCTGGTCGCCAAGGGCGACGCGCCGTTCATGGCGAAGGCCGCGATCCCCGGCGCCAAGCTGAAGGCGGCGTTCGGCTCGCTGAACATCACCGACGGCCTCAGCGTCGACTTCCGCCTGCGCCTGGGCTCGCCGGACGAGGCGACGCAGCTGGTGTCGATGGCCAAGGGCCAGATCGACAACCCGCAGGCCAAGCAGTTCTTCGACAAGATCGAGGTCACGGCCGACGGCCCGGACGTCAAGATCGCGGTCGCGATGAGTGCCGAGAAGCTCAAGCAGCTCGCCGCGATGGTCGGCGGCCTGATGGGCGGCATGATGGGCGGCGGCATGGGTGGTGCGGGAGGTCCGGGCGGTCCGTGATCGCCGGGCGGTGCGCGGTCGTCCTCGCGGCGGCACTCGCCTTCGGAGGCTGCCGCAAGAACAGCTCCGGCCCGTCGCCCGAGGTCTCCGGCCTCGCGGCGGTGCCGGCCTCCGCCGAGGTCGTGCTCGCGGTCGACGTGCCGCGGGTGATGGGCTCGCCGCTCGTCGAGCGCGCGGTCGACGCGCTGCTCGCGCGCGATCCGGATCTCGCCGCGCGCTGGCAGAAGCTGCACGACAGCTGCAAGCTCGACCTCGATCAGATCAAGCACGTCGTGCTCGCGATCGGTCCGAGCAGGCCGGCCGAGGGCGCGACGCCGCGCGATTCGTCGCCGGCGCCGCCGCCGGGCACCGGACCGGTGCTCGCGGTCGCCACCGGCAAGCTCTCGGAGACCGACTTCGCGAGGTGCGTGCGCGACATGGTCGGCCAGGGCGGCGGCTCGCTGACCGCCAAGGACGTCGCCGGCCGCACGCTCTACGAGGCCAAGGACGGCAAGCGCACGATGTACTTCGCGTTCGGCAAGCCCGACACCGTCGTGCTCGGCTCGAACGAGGCGTTCGTGACCGAGGCGCTCGGCGCCGGCAAGAAGGCGCTCGACAACCCCGAGCTCAAGCACTGGATCGAGCTCGCCGACCAGAACGCGCCGATGTGGGGCGCCGGCCGGGTCGACGAGCGGGTCCGCCAGGGCCTCGTGCGAGTGACGAACGGTCAGCTCAAGGCGGGGCCGACGGCGATCGTGATGTCGGCAGATACGACGAAGGGCGCCAAGCTCGACGTCGGCCTCGTGATGGCCACCCCCGAGGATGCCAAGACGCTGGAATCGTTCGCGAACACTCAGAAGGGACTGCTCGGGTATGCCGCGCAGGTCAAGCGGCTCGGCACCCTGGTCGACAAGCTCGCGATCAGCGCCACCGGAGACCTCGTGCGTTTCCGCATCGACGTCGGTGTCGACGAGCTGAATCAGCTCCTTTCTACGCTTGACGGCAAGGGTTCGGCCGCGCAGGATTCGTCGCCCCCGAGGTAACCATGGCGACGAAGAAGACCGACAAGTCCGCGAAGTCGACGAAGAAGGCTCCCGCGAAGAAGGCACCCGCGAAGAAGGCGGCGGCTCCGAAGAAGGCGAAGGAGGCTGGCGAGACCAAGCCGGCCGCGCCGCGCCACCCGAAGGCGCGCGTCGTCGCGCTGCACCAGTCCAAGGAAGCGCTCGCCAAGACGCTCGCCGCGCTGATCGCGCGCGAGGACGAGGACACCGACGTGCTCGCCGGCCGCCTCCACAAGGCGTCGAACACGCAGCTGCTCCGGCTCCAGCACGCCGTCGAGGTGATGAAGGAGAAGTACGGCAGCCGCGACAAGCTGATCGCCGCGATCGGCACCGCGGAGAAGAAGAGCAACGACAAGCACTACCTCGCGAAGCTCGCGTCGCTGTCGCTGCCCAACCTGCTCGAGCTCGCCCGCTCGCACGAGCGCCGCGCGCGCGCGTGATGCGTAGCGCGATCATCGCCGCGGTCCTCGCCGCGGCCTGCGGAGGCTCGTCGCCGCCGGCGCCCGCGAAGCCGCCTGCGAACCACGTCGAAGATCCCGCGGTCAAGACCGCGCAGGATCCGCTCGCGTTCCTGCCGGTCGATGCCGACGCGGTCTTCGGCTTCGATCTGAAGGCGCTGCGCACGAGCGCGCTGTGGCACGAGTTCCAGCCCGCGGTGCAGAACGCGCTGCAGGGCATCGACTCGCCGGCGTTCCGCTCGTGCCTCGGTGGCTCGCTCGACCAGGTCGCGAGCGTGACGGTCGGCTTCAAGGCCAGCGGCGCCGAGCCGACCGGCGTCGCGGTGATCCACGTCGCCGACGCGCCGGCGATGCAGAACTGCCTCGAGCGCGAGCTGCGCACGCAGCAGGTCGTCGAGACCGTCGATCGCGGCGTGGTCGTCACGAAGTCGGACAAGACGAAGGCGGCGCTCGGCGTCGTCGGCGGCTCGACGATCGTCGTCCACATCGATCCGGCCGCGAGCGCCGACTCGCTCGCCGCGGTGACGCACGCGGGCGTGCCGCTGCGCGGCTCGCAGGCGTTCCTCGGCATCTACGACCGCCTCGAGCGAGGCGCGTCGATGTGGGCGGTCGTCAACGGCAACGCGAAGGTGTTCCAGTCGCTCGCGTCGATGGGCGCGAAGGTGCGCTCGGTCGACGGCACGATCGTCGTCACCGACAAGGTCACGCTCGCCGGCCGGATGACGGTCGACTCGCCGGATGCGGCGACGAACCTGTCGAACATGGTCCAGCCGCAGCTCGGCCAGGCCAAGACGATGTTCGACAAGCTCGAGGTCTCCGCGACCGGCCCGGTCGTGCGCCTCGACGCGGTGATGACCGGCGCGCAGCTCAAGCAGCTGCTCGGCCTGTTCGGCCTGCACTGAGAACGGCTGCCGCAGCTGCTGCGGTGCCAACGCCGATCTCGACGCCGTGTTCACCGTGCGCGACGGATGACGGTTATCGTGCGCGGACATGCGCCTCGCGCTCCCGCTGTTGCTCGCCGCGTGCGGACCTTCCACGCGTCCGCCCACGCCCGTCGCCTCGCACGCCGCGAAGGATCCGGCGCCGGCGGGCTTCGCCGCCTGCGATCTCGTCACGCTCGACAGCAAGGGCGTGGTGACGGCGTGGCGGTTCGTGCCGTCGGGCGTCGAGGCGCTCGGCCACGTCACGGTCGGCAAGCCGATGAGCCTCGAGCTGCCCGAGGATCGCGCCTACGCGCGGCCGATGAAGGCCGGCTGGGCCGATCGCGAGCACCTGTTCGTCAGTCCTGACACCCAGACGGTCCTCATGGTCACCGCCGACGGCATCGACCGGCTCGCGGTCCCGGATCTCGCGAAGCAGGTGCCGCAGCCCGACGGCGCGTCGGAGACCGGCGGCGGCAAGGAGTACACGCGCGTCGATCTCGTCGTCCGCGACGGCGAGGCGTGGTGGTCGAGGTGCCCGTGGAGCTTTCCGAACGACGGCGGCTACTGCGCGGGGTGGATCAGCGCGCGGCTGTGGCCGTCGGCGACCACGGTGAACAAGGACGTCGAGCCGCGCGACGTGCGCTGGCAGGAGGTCGCCGGTCATCCGGCCTGCGAGCCGCCGCCACCCGACGACGAGCACGAGCTCTACGGCGCGCACTGGCTGGCGGCGGACCGGCTGCTCGTGCTGTGGGGATATCACAGCGAGTTCGACTCCCCGCCACCCGACCGCTGGGAGCTGCGCGATCGCTGCGACGGCAAGCCGCTCGCGACCGGCGACGATCCCGCGCCCGCGCCCGAGGGGCTGTGGCTGTCGCGAGAGGGCGACGCGCGCGTCATCCACCGCGGCACCGCCGTGATCGGGCACGTCCCCGACGACGGCTTCGGCGCGCTCGCGATCCGTCCTACTTCACGACGAAGGTAGCCGACGTCGAGCCGACGTTGCCGGACGAGTCGGCGACGCGCACGGCGAGCGTGTGCATGCCGCGCGGCAGCCCCTGCGGCAGGTCGACGCGCAGCTCCTCGCTCTGATCGTCGAACAAACCGTCGGCGGTCGTGCCGAGCTGCCAAGGCCCGTCGTCGACCGAGAACGCCATCTCGGCGATCGTGCTGATCGCGTCGCTCGCGCGCGCGCGCGCCTTCGGATACGCGATCGTCAGCGCGTCGATCACCGGGCGCGTGTTGTCGATCGCGAACATCGTCGACGTGTAGCTCGACGTCAGCGCGCGGTCCGGCGAGTTCGCGAGCGCGTCCGACGACGTCACGCGCACCTTGTACCAGCCGTCGGGGTACGTCTCGGTGTTCCACTCCCACTGCGTCGCGGTGAGCGGCGCCTTGCCGGTCGCGATCGGCCGCCAGTTCGCCTCGCCTTCGCGGCGCGCCTCCAGCGTGTACGACGTGTCGTCGCTGTCGCTGTTGTCGACCTTCCACTTGATGCGCAACACCGGGCTGCGCGGCTTGGCCGCCGAGTCCTTGAGCGTCGGCAGGCTCTCCTTCGTCGCCGGCTCGATCGTCACTTCTTGCACCACCGTCGCCGTGTTCTGCGGCACGTAGTAGGCCTCCACGCGGCGCAGGCGGGCCTGGTCGTCCTCGAGCGCGGCGCGGAACTGCAGGTAGCGCCCCGGCGGGCTGGTGATCTTGCCGCCGAGGTTGCCGCCGCCGAGCTTGCCGATCGCCGCCGGCGCCTCCCACTCGCTCCAGCCGACGCCGGGCTTCACCGTGTTGCCGCTGCGGGTCTCGATCTTGATCTTGCCGGCCGACGCCCACGCGAGCTTGCCGAACCTCGACACCGCCTTGCCGTCGAACACGTCGCTGACGTAGCGCGCCTGCGACGCGCGGCCCGTCGTGCGGTACAGCGCGGCGGCATCGTCGGTCGTGAACGACAGCAGGTCCTTGTCGAACCACACGTGCGAGACCGAGCGCTCGTCGACGTCGAACGCGGTCGCGACCGCGTCGTCGACATCGACCATGTAGATGCGGCCCTTGTCGCTCGCGCCGGCGTAGATCGAGCCGTCCTTGCCAACCGCGATGCTCGTGAAGTACGCCTGCGTCAGCGCGTGCAGCTGGTCGAGCCGGCCGTCGCTGCCGATGCGGAACAGCGCCCCCTTGCCCTTCTTCGCGCCCTTGCGACCGAGATCGGCGACCGGCGTCGGATCCTTCTCGGCGCCGGGCTTGCTGCCGACCGCGGGTGCCTTCACGGTCTGGCCCTTGGACGCCGTCGGGTTCTCGGCCGCCTCGAGCTGCGCCGCGGTCTTGCCGGTGGGCGGAGGCGTCTCGGCGAGATCGTTCGCCGCGGCGACCACGCCGTCGCGGTACGGCGCGAGCGCGGTGATCTCGTTGCCCGCGAAGTCGGCCATCGCGCGGGTCTTGGCGGTCTTCGCGTCGTAGCGGAACACGAGCGCGCGCTCGGACGTGCCCATCCACACGCCGCCGTCGGAGGTCACCGCGAGCGACGTGATGCGCTTGTCCTCGGTGTCGAACGCGAGCTTCGCGCTGCCGCCGCTGATCGCGTAGAGCTTGCCCTTGGGCCCGGTGCCCGCGTACAGCGTGTTGCCGACCGCGGCCATCGCCCAGATCGTCTCGACGTCCTTGAGCTGCGGGCCCGGCGTCGCCTTGCCGGTCGCGACGTCGATCTTCCACGGCTTGTTGCCGGGCATCGCACCGGCCCACACCGCGCCATCGGCGGTCTGCGCCAGCGACACGACCGCGATCGCGCCGTCGAGCGACACCAGCTTCTTCACGCCATCACCGTTGGCCTTGTAGATCGCGCCGCTGGCATCGGAGCCGAGCAGCACGCTGCCATCGGCGAGCTTGAGCGACGACCACACCGCGTCGCCTTCGAGCGCGGTGCGCTTGGTATCCCAGCCGGGTCGGACCTCGCCGGTCGACATGATGAACGCGCTCGTGGCGTCACCCGCGTCGAACTGCTGATAGGTCTCGACGTTCCAGGTCGCGGTGACGACGGCGTCGGCGCGGACGGCGAGCACGAGCACGGGCAGTGCAATCCAGAATCGCTTCACGAGTTCCCCTTAGTTGGCGGCGCGCACGCGGATCAGCATCGTCGAGGTTCCGTTGACGACGCGCTTCGCGGGCGAGATGGTGCGCGCGATCGGCTTGTACGCCTGCGCGCGCTGCGTGTGGCTCTGCGGATGCAGCTTGTCGAGCGCGCTGGCGGGCAGGTCGCGCACGAGCTTGCCGTCGAGGGCGACGCCCTCGTCGGCGGGATAGATCGTCGCCGCCCACACGTTGCCGGGCAGCAGCTTGTGGAGCGCCGCGAGCAGGCTCGGGACGTCGACCGGCGGCGCGGCGTCGAGCTTGGCGCTGTCGCCCGCGGAGATCTCGAGCTGGACGATGTCGCCGGCGAGCGAGCTCGGCACGTCGACCTGAACGTCCTCGGTGACGTCCTTGTTGTCCCAGGTGCTCATCACGACCTCGACCGTGTTCGGCTTGCCCGGGAGGAGCTCGCCGGCCGGCACCTTGATCTCCTTGATGTCGCCGTAGTTCGCTTCGAACTTGAGATCGACGTTGATGTCGACGCGCTCGATGTCGATCGGCGCGAACGGGTTCAGCATCAGCGGCACGAGCACGCGCAGGCCGCGCACGCCGCCCATCACGCTCATCGCGCCGTCGTTCGCGTACATGTAATCGACGAACGACAGCGGCTGCTGGCCCTTGATGCGGACCGTCGACTCGACGCGCGCGGTGACATCGGCGCGGTCGGGCAGGTAGTAGTTGACCGCGTTCATCAGCGCGGCGCCGGCGATCGAGGCGGTCAGGAACTTGTTGTCGAGCACCTCGGTGTGGAAGCTGCCCTTGTCGACGTGCTTGCCCGAGCCGGCCGTGATGTGGATGTCGACCGGGATCGTCGGCGTGCGCAGGCTGGTGTCGGCCGCGATCGCGGCCTGGCGGTCCTGGACGAGCGAGCCGACCTCGTTGGCCGGCGTCGCCATCACGAACGCGCTCATCGACGACGGGACGACGGTGTGGACGGTCGCGGTCGCGACCGGGGCGTAGGTCTCGCCGCTCTGGAACATCGGGTGGCCGAACGCGAGCACCTTGTCGCCGTCGACGTACGACACCGTGCCGACGGCCGCCGCGGACATGTCGCCGCGGATCAGCTCGACGGCGATCGCGCCGCCCATCACGAGCTTCGTCGGCCCGCCCTCGGTCGTCGAGCCGGCGGCACCGCCGGCGCGCATCGGCACGAGGTTGCTGTCGCCGAACATCTTCTCGAGCGTGCCGAACGCCGGCGCCGAGAAGCCCGACACCGAAAGCGGCACCGCGGCGGTCATCGTCTCGCCGTCGATCGCGTCGGGGTGACCGACCGGGGCCGGCAGCGGCGCCGACAGCAGCCAGCTCCTGCGCGGCGGGCCGAGCGCGTCCATCGCGTCCTGGACGTCGAGCTTCGGCGTCAGGCGCTTCCAGTCCGCGAGCGTCGCCGCCGCCGGGATCACGGTGCGCACGCCGCCCGGGCCCTTGGCCGCCGAGACCTGGCCGCGGCGGAACGCGTCGCCTTCCTTCTTCATGTAGTCGATCGGCGTGCAGCCGCCGAGCGCCACCTTGTTGAAGCGGAAGCCGTACGAGAACGCGCACACGACCTTGTCGTCGATGTAGAGCGGGCTCCCCGACATCCCCTGCCAGAAGCCGGAGACCCGCATCTTGGGGTCGTCCGACTTGACGAGGATGATGTCCTGCTTCGGCAAGAAGTTGTGGACGACGGAGACGACCTCGAACGTGAACCGCTCGGGCGTCGTGCCGGCCATCGTCGTCATCCCGTAGCCGGTCTGGCCGCGATGGACCTTGTCGAGCGGATAGACGTCGGGCGCAGCCGACGCAGAGCCGACGAGTGCCACCACCAGGAGCGCGGCACCCAGCCGCAAACGTCCAAGCATGTGAGATCCAGGATAGCGGCTACCCCCGGGGGCTGCCAGTGTGGGACCTCGGCTCCCGATCACATAGGACTGCGGAAAATTCGCGACAACTGTGTCAGGAATTGCGTCGGTTTTTCTTAACGAGTGTTAGTGGTTGGTCACGCGTCTGACGGGTGATCGGCACCGTAAGTACCTGAGTCGACACGGCTTGCGTCGCTGGTCCGACCCAGGCACGGCATTTGTACAAAGCGACGTCCACACGGAGGACGTCATGTCGAATTTTGTCGAGACCTGGAAGGGAATCGCCACCGCGCTGGGCCGCTCGGAGCGGTGGTGCCGCTACATGGCTCGCCGCGGAGCGGATCCGCTTCCGGTGTTCAAGGTGGGTGGCATCGTTCGCCTCAACAACAGCGATCTCGAGGACTGGCTCGCTCGCCAGCGCGACCGCTCGATGCGCGGCCCGAGCCCCGAGGACATCGCGCTGCGGCTGATCGCCTGATCGGCGCGTAACCTCCCGGCGCGGGCATGATATAGAGCCCGCTCGATGACGCGGCCAGTCTCCGAGTTGCGCGGCCCCGTTCGCGCGCTGTTCTCCGATGTCGACGGGACGATGACGACCGGCGACCGCATCGAGGCCAAGACCTACGAGGCTCTCGAGCGGCTGGGCGAGGTGGGAATTCCGGTGATCATGGTGACGGGACGCCCGGCCGGGTTCGGCCACGCGTTCATGAAGATGACGCCGGTGCTGGCATGCGTGGCGGAGAACGGCGGCGTCACGTTCGTGCGCGAGGGCAGGCGCGTCCACAAGCACTACGGAGTGCCGGCGGCGAGCCTGCCGGAGTGGCGGCGGCGGATGAACGACATCGCGGTCGACGTGATGTCGAAGGTGCCGGGCGCGCGGCTGTCGAGCGACTCTCGCTACCGCGAGGTCGATCTCGCGATCGACTGGAACGAGGAGGTCTCGCTCGCCAAGGAAGACGCCGAGACCTGCGTCGAGCTGATCCGCAAGGCGGGGCTGTCGGCGGTGCGCTCGAGCGTGCACGTCAACTTCGGCCCGCCGAGCTTCGACAAGCTGTCGGCGTGCCTCGACCTCGTCCGCAAGGTGCTCGGCGGATCGACGACCGAGCTCGCGTCGTACGTCTACGTCGGCGACGCGCTCAACGACGCGCCGATGTTCGGCGGATTCCCGACCTCGGTCGGCGTCGCGAACATCAAGGCGTGGTGGGACGAGCTCGCGTACCGGCCGTCGTACATCACCGAGCGGCCAGAGGGCGCGGGCCTGCGGGAGCTCGTGGAGCACCTGCTGAGCCTCCGCTCGTAGGCGTGAGCGCAAGCGCAAGCGTAAGCGATCCTCGGAAGTCGCTTACGCTTGCGCTTGCGCTTACGCTTACGTGACCCGATGCCGCAGCTCGACATCTTCGCCGCAGCTCTGCGCGCCCTCGAGGAGGGCCGCGGCGTCGCGATCGCGTCGGTGACCGGCGCCAGCGGTTCGACCCCGCGCCACCTCGGTGCGCGGATGGCGGTCGCCGCGGACGGCGAGCAGTGGGGCACGATCGGCGGCGGCCGCATCGAGCAGCTCGTCGTGCAGGCGGCGAAGGAGGTCGCCGGCGGGGCGGCGGCGCGCGTGGTCCGCCAGCACCTCGTGCGCGACCTCGCGATGTGCTGCGGCGGCACGATGGAGGTCGCGATCACGCCGGCGGCGCCGTCGCGCGACGTGATCGGCAAGCTCGCCGGCTCGCGCGCGAGCCGCGTGCTCGTGACGCCGCTCGACGGCGGCCCGCTCGTGCTGCGCGAAGGCGCGGCGCCGCGCGAGCCCGTCCGCGAGGGCGATCACCTCGTCGAGCGCGTCGGCGCGGCCGAGCGCGCGATCGTGTTCGGCCTGGGCCACGTCGCGCGCACGGTCGGCCCGCTGCTCGACCAGCTCGGGTTCGCGGTGTACGCGTGCGACGACGGCGAGACCGGCGCGACCGGCGAGCGCCCGGCGTGGGCGGCCGACGTGATCGAGTCGTTCGACGCGAAGGTGGTCGAGGACCGGCTCGGCGGCTTTTCCGCCGACGATCACGTCCTGATCGTCACGCGCGACCACGCGATCGATCAGCAGCTGCTCGAGCAGCTCGTCAACCATCCGCAGCTGGGCTACCTCGGCATGATCGGCAGTCGCGGCAAGATCGCGCGGTTCCAGAAGCGGCTCGAGGCGAAGGGGCTCTACGACGCGGCGAGCTGGAAGCGGCTGCGCGCGCCGATCGGGCTCGATCTCGGCGCCGAGACGCCCGAGGAGATCGCGATCGCGATCGCCGCCGAGCTCGTCGCGAAGCGGCGGCGCGGCGTGCCCGAGGTGGGAGGCTGGGCGTGAGGCTCGGCGCGGTGATCCTCGCGGCAGGCGCCGGCATGCGGCTCGGCGGCGTCGCGAAGGCGCTGCTCGCCGGGCGCGACGGGCGCAGCTTCCTCGCATCGATCGCGGCGACCGCGCGCGGGGTCGGCGCGCAGGACGTCGTCGTCGTCGTCGGGCCGCCGCACGAGCAGCTGGTCGCGGCGCACGCGCGCGAGCTCGCGCTCGCGGTCGCCCGCAACCCGGAGCCGGAGCGCGGGATGGCGAGCTCGATCGCGGTCGGCTTCGCGGCGATCGCGCACACCGCCTGCGACGCGGCGTGGCTGTGGCCGGTCGATCATCCGGACGTCCGCGAGGCGACGCTGCGCGAGCTCGTCGTCGAGCTCGCTGGCCACGACGCCGCGCGGCCGGTGGTCGGCGGAAGCGGCGGGCATCCGCCGCTCGTCGCGCGCGCGCTGTTCGCGCGGCTCGCCGCGTGCGATACCGCCGACGGCGGCGCGCGCGCCGTGCTCGCCGCCGCGCGCACGCGCGACGTCGCGGTCGACGATGCCGGCTGCGTGCGCGACGTCGACACCGCGGCCGATCTCGAGGCGGCGACATGAGGGGCGCGCTGCTGCTCGCGCTGCTCGCCGCGTGCCCGTCGCCGCAGAAGGCGCCGCTCGCGTCGCGCCCCGAGGGCGGCGCCAGCGGCGAGACGCCCGAGGCACACCGCAAGCGGCTGATCGCCGAGCTCGAGGACGAGATCTTGTCGTCGTACGAGCGCGACGACGTGCCGGACATCGACACGCCGCTGATCCCGGCGAACGTCGGCCCCGCGCGCATCGGCGTCGGTCCGGGTGACGTGCTGTTCGGCGACGAGGTGCGGCTGCGCGCGTCGAGCCGGTGGCCGCTGTTCGTCTCGCCGTCGATGCCGACGAGCGTGCGCAGCAAGCGGCTCGACGTCCACCTGTCGCACGATCACCAGCCCGGGCGCATGGACCCGTCGGCGGCGTGGATGAGCGACGAGGTGTCGTGGCGGATCGGCGTGTGCGGCCATACCGCGGCGATCCCGCTGCGCATCACCGCGCTCTACGCCCACGACGGCGACCGCTGGGTCGAGGTGTTCGAGCACCTGTCGTTCGCGCGCATGCCGCAGCCGTATTACGTGCTGGCCGGCGACAACAAGTACGAGGTCGAGCTGCGAGGCAGCCCGATGATCAGGCCCGGGGAGCAGCCGATCGTCGATCGCCGGCTCGCCGACGACCTGTCGCGCGTGCTGCAGGCGCTGTTCTCGCGCAACACCGCGCGCATCGAGGCCGTCGTGGCGACCGATCCGACGCACGCCGCGGAGGACGATCCTTCGCGGCCCGCGCCGACGTTCGTGCTCGCGCCCGATCCCGACAGCGAGTGGCACGGCGATCAGGACGTCGCGCGGCTCGCGACGCTCGTCGACGGCACGCTGCGCGCCGAGGATCGCCGCATCGGCACGATCGGCACCAGCCCCGACAAGGCCACGATCGCGTACTGGGTCGGCAACTTCGTCGCCGATCTCGGCGCGCAGCCCGGCATCGCCGCCGGCAAGGTGCGCCTGCGCGGCACGTTCGTGTTCGAGAAGCGCGAGGGGCGCTGGATCGTCGTCCAGGGCCATCTGTCCGAGCCGATCGACGACGCCGATCTCGCGATGACCGTGTTCGGCACGTCGCTGATCTCGGACAAGCCGCTCGCGGTGACGTGTGACTAGGGTTCCTGCACCGGCTCGCCGGCGGGCAGCTGGTAGCCGGTGATGTGCGGATCCTTCAGGTACGTGTCGGTCAGCCGCTTCTTGCGAAACCACGGCAGCAGGCGCAGCGGCAGCGCGAGCAGCGAGCCGAGGCTACCCGCGAGCTTGCCGCCGTATGCCTCGGCGACGAGCAGCGCGCGCTTGCCGCCCGACACCTCGGCGAGCGGGCGATCGAGCACGCCGATGCGGCGCAGCCGCAGCTCGGCGCAGCGGTTCGCGTGGTCGAGGAACGCCGGCAGGTGCGCGAGCACGACGTGATCCTTCGGCAGCCGCTTCTCCATGTAGCGGGCGAGCCGGCGCACGCCCCACATCGACACGAGGGACAGCCCGAGCAGGCGGCGGCGCAGCCAGCTCCGGCCCTCGATCGCCTTCGTCGTCTGCTGCTCGCCGAACTCGACGTGGCGCTCTTCCTGCTTCACCGCGCGGCGCAGGATGTCGGTCGACGGCTTGTGATCGAGCGTGTCGATCACCGCGTAGAACGCCTGCAGCACGAAGCCTTCGCCCTGCGCCATCTCGAGCGCGACGTGCTCGGCCCACGAGCTGCCCATCATGCCGGTCGCGAGGAACCGCACGGCGGGATGCGCCGGCTTCGGCTCGAGCCCGAGCATCGTCATGATGCGCAGGAAGTTGTCGACGTGCTGCATCTCCTCGAGCGACTGGCGCGCGAGGAAGCGAGCGGCTTCGACGTCTGGTGCGTCGTACAGCCAGTGACCGCACTGGATGCCGGTCACCTCGCCGTAGAGGAACTGGTTGAACATCCACTCGAGGAGCTCGCGATCGCGGACGGGATCTAGCTTCGCTCCCCCGAACTCGAACGTCATCTCCTCGCGCGTCAGCAGCATCTGCCCTGACGGCAGAATAGCACCGAGCTAGCGACCGCGGCCGCCGGAACCGCCGCCGGAGCGACGCTCCTGGGCGACATCGACGCGCAGGTTGCGACCTTCGAAATCCTTGCCGTTCAGCTCGTTCAGCGCCTTCTGGGCGCCCTCGGCGGTCGCCATCTCGACGAACCCGAACCCACGGGACTGGCCGCTCACGCGATCGATCACCAGCTGGACCTCGCGGACCTCGCCACAGCTCGAGAAACGCTCCTGAAGCAGACCTTCGGTGGCGTGAAACGGGAGATTGCCTACATACAGACGATTCGACATCGGGCGTGAGTACCACGCTCAGCGAAATAGTCGAGAGGAAGCGGCAGCCGCGGCATGTTTCGTGCGTTCGAGGTCGAGCGTCAGCAGCTCCCGGTCGCGGACGCGGACCTCGCCGTCGACGGCGACGTGGCGCACGTCGCACGCCTTCGCCGCGTAGGCGATCTGCGACCACGGGGCTGCCGCGGGCACCGTATGCAGCGCGGTGACGTCGACCGCGATGACGTCGCCGCGCTTGCCGACCTCGAGCGAGCCGAGGCGGTCGGCCTGGCCGAGCGCCGCCGCGCCGCCGAGGGTGGCGAGGCGAACCGCCTCGGGCGCGGGAACCGCGCGCGGCCCGACGCGTGGCTTGTGCAGCAGCGCGACGAGCCGCAGCTCGAGGAACCCGTCGAGGTTGTTGTTGCACGGCGCGCCGTCGGCGCCGAGCGCGACCGACACGCCGGCCGCGATCAGCTCGGGCACCGAGCAGATGCCCGACGCGAGCTTCAGGTTCGACGACGGGCACGTGCACACGTGCGCGCCGCGCGCGGCGAGCAGCGTCGTTTCGGCAGCAGACAGGTGGATCGCGTGCGCGATGCACGCGTGCGGGCCGAGCAGGCCGAAGTCGTCGAGCACCTCGATGTTCGGCTTGCCGAACCGCTCGCGCACGAGCGCGACCTCGCCCGCGTTCTCGCTCGCGTGGGTGTGGACGCCCAGGCCGCGCGCCTTCGCCTGCGCGCCGACCTCGCGCAGCAGCTCGTCGGTGCACGACAGCACGAACCGCGGCGCGTACGCGTAGCGCAGCCGATCGGCCGCCGCGCCGTGCCACTGCTTCGCGAGCCGCGCCGACTCGTCGAGCGACGCGCGCGTCGTCTCGCGCAGGCCGGGAGGGATGTGCGGATCGGGCGCGTCCATCATCGCCTTGCCGATCGTCGCGCGGATGCCGCTCCGCTCGGCCGCGGCGAAGATCTGGTCGGTGTGGTGGACCGTGCCCATGTCGAGGATCGCGGTCGTGCCGCCGAGCAACAGCTCGGCGCACGCGAGCTCGCCGGCGGCGGTCGCCGCGGCGTCGTCGAGCGCGGCCTCGTACGGCCAGATCACCTGGCGCAGCCAGTCGAGCAGCTCGAGATCGTCGGCGCGGCCGCGCGCGAGCGTCTGGCAGGTGTGGACGTGCGCCTGGACGATGCCGGGCATCACGACGCAGCCGGCGCAGTCGAGGATCGCGTAGTCGTCGGTCTGCGGCGTGTACGGGCCGCCGACGTGGACGATCGCGCCGTCGACGGTGGCGACGTCGCCGGCGAGCACGCGGTGCTGCGGATCGATCGTCAGGATCGTGCCGCCGCGAAAGATGACCTCTCCCATTACGGAAGCTCTTTACCCGAGAAGCTGTCCGGCAGCAGCTCGGCGAGCGTCCAGCTGCGCCGCTCGCCGCGCGGATTGACGGCGGTGACGGTGACCTGCTCCGGATGTGGCGCGAACTCGCGCAGCACCTGGCGGCACGCGCCGCACGGCGACGACGGCGGCGACGCGTCGGTGGCGACCGCGACCTCCTCGAGGTGACGCGCGCCCGCGTCGATCGCCGCGGCGATCGCGTTGCGCTCGGCGCACACGCACAGCGGATACGACGCGTTCTCGACGTTGACACCCTCGAACACCTGGCCGTCGACGCGGATCGCCGCGCCGACCTGGAACTTCGAGTACGGCGCGTACGCGCGCGCCCGCGCGCGCAGCGCGCGCTGCTCGAGATCGGTCGACGAGTTGCTCACGGCTGCCGCTCGCGATCTTCGAGCGCGGCGACGCGACCGGGCAAGTCTTTGTCCTTGTCGTCCCGCGCGATGAACCGCTTGCGGGTCGACTCCGCTCTGGTGACTGGTTTCGCCATGCCGTTTCGCTTCGCCACGAGGATACTCCTTCAGCGTCGCGCGACGCAGCAAGCCTCGTGCCGCGCGCATCCGTGCGAAGGCACGCACGGGACGCGTCCGGCGCGTCCGGATGACGTCCGCTCCGCGGCCGCGCCGGACGCAGCCTAGAGCTCGCGCTTGGCGACGAGCGCGCCGAGGATCGCGTCGAGCAGCGTCTCGAACGTCGCGCGCACGCGCGCGGCCGTCTCGGTGACCTCGTCGTGCGACAGCGCCTCGCCGGTGATGCCGGCGGCCTGGTTGGTGATGCACGAGACGCCGATCACGCGCGCTCCCATGTGGCGCGCGACGATCACCTCCGGCACCGTCGACATCCCCGTCGCGTCGGCGCCGAGGCGCTGCAGCATCTGGACCTCGGCCGGCGTCTCGTACGTCGGCCCCGGCATCGCGACGTACACGCCGTCCTCGAGCGCGATGCCCTTGCCGGCGGCGGCCTCCTTGACGAGCGCGCGCAGCTCCGGCGCGTACGCGTGGGTCATGTCCGGAAACCGCGGCCCGAGGCG